>JAQGMD010000412.1 GCA_028292565.1 Burkholderia sp.
GCGTCGCCGAGCAGCGCCTTTGACCTCTTGGCTGCGAAGCGAAATGCCACAAGTCCGACCAACACCGCACCGCCCATCACGAACGCAAGCGAAGGATCCCACTCGCCCGCGAGGTCGAGAAATCCAATCACTTTTGCCGGGTTGGTCATACCCGAAACAATCAGGCCCAGCCCAAACACCAGGCCCGCAATTAAAGCCATCAGGATTTGCATAGTTATTTCTCCCTAACCGATCAGGTGGCGAACAGGTGGCGAACGACATAGACCGTCGCGAATCCGGCCAACATGAATGCCGCGGTCGCCACCAGCGACCGCGGTGAAAGCCGTGACACGCCGCACACGCCGTGGCCGCTGGTGCAACCGGATCCATATCGGGTACCTACGCCAACCAGCAGACCGGCGATGATCAACATCGTGGTACTGGCGTCGATTCGCACTGCGGGCAGCGGCGCAAACAACGCGAATACCAACGGAGCAATCATCAGGCCCAGCAGAAAAGCCACCCGCCATCCGACGTCACTCCTGACCGGACGCAAAAGGCCTCCGAGGATGCCGCTGATGCCGGCGATCCGGCCGTTCAGCAGCAGGAACATCGCGGTCGCGAGTCCGATCAATAGTCCACCGACCAGCGAGGTCCATGGCGTGAAATTCGCCCAATCAATTGTCATGTGTTTGCTCCTTCGTCGTTGCAACAATAGACGTATATTATGCGGGTATCGACTGCTCTTGACATTACAAAGGAGGGCCCATGATTTTTCGTCAACTATTTGAACCATTGTCGAGCACCTACACCTATTTGCTTGGCTGCGAAGAAACGGGCCAGGCCGTATTGATCGACCCGGTCGTCCCGACGATGGACCGCGACCTGTCGGAGATCAGGCGTCTCGGTTTGCGGCTGGCTTACACGGTTGACACCCATATTCATGCCGATCACATTACCGCGGCGCTGGAGTTGAAGCAGGCGGTGGGCAGCAAGATCGCGGCGCCGGCATATGACCGCCTGCCATGTGCGGACGTCCGTATCGAAGAAGGCAAACCATTTCAGGTAGGCGGCATAGTCTTGCAGCCCTTGCACACGCCCGGGCATACCGACGGGCACTTTGCCTACCTATACGCCGACCGGGTGTTCACCGGCGATGCACTGCTCATCGAGGGATGCGGACGCACCGATTTTCAGAACGGCGACGCGGATGCCCTGTACAAGAGCGTGAGGGAAAAGCTGTTCACTTTACCCGATGACTATCTGGTGTACCCGGCGCACGACTACAAGGACAGGCGGGTCTCCTCGATCGCGCAGGAAAAGAAGCGCAATCCGCGGCTGGGAGAAGAACGCACGCTCGAGGAGTTCAGGCATATCATGGCCAACCTCAACCTGCCCTATCCGAAATTCATTGAATATGCGGTGGCGGGAAACAGGCAATGCGGCGTCTGCCCGCCGAACCTGCCGGAGAATCTCGCGAACTACTGCCGGCAGATGACAGAGAGCCCGCAAGGATAGCAGCGCAACCATTGGTTGAACCGGTAGGGTGCGCGCGATAAAACCGGCAAGCGATGCAGGGCGCATCAAGGAACCACCATGACTGACGATGAAAAAGAGATACGCAATCTGGTAGCCCGGTGGCACAGCGCAACTGCTGAAGGTGACGTCGAGACCGTGCTCGGCCTCATGGCGGAGGATGTTGTGTTCCTCGTGCCCGGTCAGGCGCCGATGAGAGGCCGCAGCACTTTTGAGAGAGGGTTGCGCGGCCTGCTCACGACACATCGCATCGAGTCAACGGGCGATGTCCAGGAAGTCCGGGTTTCGGGTGATCTCGCGTATTGCTGGACCGTACTGAACGTTCGCGTCGTTCCGCTTGCCGGTGGAGATCCGGATTCACGGTCCGGCAGTGCGCTGACCATACTTCGCAAGCAAGCCAACGGAGCGTGGGTTGCAGTGCGGGACGCGAATCTCCTGGCAGTCACGCCAGGTTGAATCGGCAGGGTGCATCGTGATGCCCCCAACGTCTTATTTATTTAGCAGCCAGTTTCGCCCCGGCGGCGACCGGCATGGCTTTCTCGCGCCATTCCGGCATGCCCTTCCGGTACCAGTAGACCTGCCTGAAGCCGTTCTCCACAGCGATCTTGGAGGCCTTGTATGACTTCCAGCACTCGGGACCGTTACAGAAAAAGATCAATGGCTTGTCCTTCGGGAGCTTCAGGATCGCTGTGTAGTCGTCAAGCTTGGGGTCGAAGTCGCGATCTTTCAGGCTGCGCTCGATGTAGGGAGCGTGGATCGAGCCGTTGATGTGCTCATTCTCGAATTCCTTCGGGGTGCGAGTATCCACGGGCGTGACGCCCGACCCGATCAGCTTTGCCACTTCCGCCGCACCCACAACGGTGGCGCCCGGCAGGGTCGCAGGCGTCAAGATGCCGAGGGATGCAATGTAGCGGTACTGTTCATCGTCGGCGTCTGTCGCAACGATGAGCTTGCCAAATCCATTCCCGCCGGATTCACCTGCGGCGATCCATTTCAGCAGGTTCTTGCGTTCGCTCTCGGGCATGTTTTTGCGTACCATGACCGCCGTTCCGGCCGGCACCTGGCGAGTCGATTTGAGTATGCTGGCTACGCCAGGGTTTGCCTTGATCCAGCTCTGCGCTTCGTCCTGTTCGGCGATGGTCACATCGGCCAGGTTGGTGGCCAGCGCCAGCATGCCGGCGCCGCTGGTCTTGCCATAAACGACTTGTTTGAATTTCTTGATATCGAATCCGGCTTCGGTCAGCAGGCCCTTTGCCAGGTAGGCGCGCGCGGAGTCTTGCTGGGTCAGGTATAGGCGTTTTCCCGCCATGTCCTCGAGGCGCGCGATTTCCTTGCGCGCTATGAGTACGTAAGTGGTGTTCCTGCCGTCGCGGGCCAGCAGTTCGTAGCTATGGCTGATCGCCGAGGCGGTCACGTGCGGCGGACCGACCAGGGCATCATTTTCCTGGGTCCGGGTAGCGCGCATGACGTCAGTCAGGTTGCTGGTTTGTTTATGCAGAATCCTGGTGCCGAGCGCGGCGGACAACGACGGGGTGATGCCTCCGGCATAAGCGAGGTTGCGCTTTCCGATTTCATCGGCGGGATCGAGACCCACCAGGATCTTGAAATCGGCAGCCGCCTGGACCGGGATGGATAACGTCAATGAAAAAGCTGCAATCTTTATTGCGCGATAAAGTTCCACAAGCGTCTCCTGAAAAATCGCCTGCGGGACATACCGGGCAAAAAAGGGCCGGTGACGAATCGGGTGTGCAGGCGTAATTAGTCTTGCTAGGGGCTAGTCTAGCAACTCTTTGTTGCCGTGTGGAAATTTCTCAAAATTAAAACACGTCGAAACGAGCAGATTATCTATAATTTCGTCCATCTACTCGTTTTCCGGCGTCAATTACGTCGATTTGTCGCGAGATTGACGCATTGCGTTTTTGAGACATTCAACCAACATTGAGCTGCCCCGACGGGTATTGAATACGCTCGCGACGGACATTGGCGAGGGTGAAGGCAAGCGTGAGCGGCCCGACCCGGCCGATCAGCATCAGGAGGATGACGACCAGCTGACCGGCCGTGGACAATTCAGCCGTCACGCCGCGCGACAAGCCGACCGTACCGAATGCCGACACCGCTTCGAACGCGAGGTCGAGAAAATTCCCTCCCCCTTCGGTGACCATCAACGCGAAAACCCCGGTCATCACACAGAAAAGCGAAATGACGGTGATGGCGAGCGCTTTGAGAATGACGTTCGGCGGGATGCTCCTGCCGAACACGACCGGGCGCTCTTGTTCCCTCAGGAAGGCCCGCGTGGCCAACAGCAGCACGATGAAGGTGCTCAGTTTGACGCCGCCGGCGGTCGATCCGCTGCCGCCGCCGATGAACATCAGGCCCATCATGAAGAACACAGTTGCGGGCATCATCGCACCGATGTCGATGGTGTTAAAACCGGCGCTGCGCGGCGAGACCGCCTGGAACCACGCGGCCCACAGCCGGGTCCCCATATCGGGCAGCGCAGCAAGGGTTGCGGGGTTGCCGTGTTCGAGGAGCAGGATGACCAGCATGGCCACGACGTTGATGACCAGCGTGCCAACCAGCATCAATTTGGTGTGCAGTGAATACGCACGAAAGCGCTTTTTACCGAGCATGTCAGCCAGGACGACAAAGCCGATTCCTCCGGTGATGAACAGCGCCGAAATGATGGAATTGACCAGGGGGCTGCCGACGTAGTTCGTCAGGCTGTTGCCCGGCAAGCCGAAGCCGGCGCTGTTGAAGGCGGATACGGCATGGAAGAAGCTGTAAAACAAGCCGCGCGACCAGCCCATTTCCGGCACCCAATGCAGCGCCAGCAGCGCCGTGCCCACGATTTCCATGATCGCGGTAAACCCGAATATCGAGATCAGCACGCGCCGCAGATCGCCCGGGCCGGTCTGGTTCAGCGCTTCGCGCAATGCCGCGCGGTGGCGCAACGTCATCTGGCCATTGGTCAGGTAGATGACGAACACGCCAAAGGTCATCAGCCCGAGCCCGCCGGATTGCATCAGGAACAGCAGCACCCACTGGCCAAACTGCGTGAAATGCGTGCCGGTATCGACCACCGCCAGCCCGGTCACGGTCGACGCCGACACAGCGGTAAACAATGCCTGCATCCAGGAAGTCGGCTGCTGAGTCGCAGCAGGCAGCTTCAACAGCAATGTCCCGAACAGCGACAGGCCGAGAAAGGACAGCACCAGTACCTGTGGCGGCGTAAGGCGGAGTATCTGTTTCTCGATGTCCCGGAAAACCTCCGGCGTAGGGGACTGCCTCATAGATATTTCGATATCTTGCGCAAGTCGCCGATGGCTCCGAACAGCACGATCTGGTCATTGACCTTGAATTCATAATGCTCGGGAGGCGGCGCCATGACCTCGTCCCTATGCTTGACCAGCACGCACCGGACTGCGTGTTCGGCCAGATGCAAGACCTCGAACGTCTTGCCGGCCAGACGCTCCGACGCGCGCACTTCCACCACGTATTGCTCGTGCCCAAGGCTGATGTAATCCATGACTTCGGGATACATCAACGTATTGGCCACGCGCATACCCATCTCATGTTCCGGATGGAGTATATGGTCGGCTCCCAGCTTGTCGAGGATGCGGTGATGGTTGCTGTTGAAGGCTTCGGCCCAGACCTTGGGCTTGCCCATGTCGGTGGCGATGAGCGTCGCCAGCGTATTGGCTTCGATGTCCTCGCCTATGGCGACCACGATGACGTCGCATTCCTGCACGCCCAGGTCGCGTAGCGATTTTTCGTCGCGCGCATCGGCCACGACCGCCTGGCCGATGTGGTCGGCGACGTCTTCAACCAGCTTCGGATTGATGTCGATTCCAATTACGTCGTGTCCCGCGCGGGCCAGTTCCCGCGCGACTGTGGAGCCAAAGGCGCCGAGGCCAAGGATGGCAAATGAACGTTTCATGTTTTTCTTATGGAAACCAAAGGGGAGTTGCACTCTATTGTAGGCTTATCAGGGGACAGGGATCAGGGGTAAACATCCGGCGCATCGCGATGCGCCCTACCCAAAAAACCAATAGCACACGCCGATCGAAGCAAGTATCCCGGCCAGATCAGCCAGCAACGCGCATCCGACTGTATGTCGCGCACGCTGGATACCCACCGCGCCAAAATACACCGCCAGCACATAAAACGTGGTTTCAGTACTACCCTGCACCGTCGCCGCGACCAGCGCAGGGAAACTGTCGACTCCATTGGTCTTCATGGTCTCGATCAGCATGGCGCGCGCCGCGCTGCCCGAGAACGGTTTGACCAGCGCAGTCGGAAGCGCGTCAACGAAGCGTGTGTCCCAGCCGGCCACTTCCACGAGGTAGCGCAGGCCGTGGAGCAGCGCATCCAGTGCGCCGGAAGCGCGCAGCACACCAACCGCGCACAGCATCGCGACCAGGTACGGCAGCAGGTTCTTCGCCACATCGAAACCTTCCTTTGCGCCTTCGACGAAGCTTTCATACACCGGCACCCGGCGCAATGCGCCGTAAAGCAGGAACAGCAGGATCAGACCGAACAGCACCAGGTTGCCCAGCAGTGACGACAAGGCCGCAAGCGCAGTCGCGGATAGTCCGGCGAGTGCGGCGATCATCCCGCCGAACCCAAGCGCGATGCCGCCCAGCCAGGCAAGCACAACCGGATCCCAGACCTTCAAACGCTGCACCATGGCCACCGACAGCAGGCCGGCCAGGCACGATATCGCGCCGGCGATCAGGATCGGCAGGAAAACCAGCGTCGGGTCTTGTGCCCCCTGCTGCGCGCGGTACATGAAGATCGACACCGGCAGCAGGGTCAGCGACGAGGCGTTCAGGACCAGGAACAATATTTGTGCGTTGCTGGCGGTGTCCGGCTTTGGATTGAGTTCCTGCAACGCTCGCATCGCCTTCAGGCCGATCGGCGTCGCGGCATTATCCAGCCCCAAAGCGTTGGCGGTGAAGTTCAGCGTAATCAGCCCGAGCGCCGGATGCCCGGCGGGCACCTCCGGCATGAGGCGGCGGAACAACGGTGTGAGCACGCGCGCAAGTATGTCCACCATGCCCGCCTTTTCGGCGATGCGCAGAAAGCCGAGCCAGAGCGTGAGCGTGCCGAACAGCAGGATCATCACGTCGACCGACAGTTTCGCCATCGCGAACAGGCTCTCCACCATCGCGGCAAATACACCGGCGTCGTCGCCTATCAGCCAGCGACCGGCAGCACTGATCGTTGCGACAATAAAAAAGCCCAGCCACAGGCCATTTAACATAGGGGTACTAACATAGGGGTACTTTCTTGTTTAGTGGTTGCTACTCCCCTCGACCCGCTTGCGGGAGAGGGGAGAGAATTACCACCCCGAAGTCTTAGGCCAGCGCGACAACTCCCCACCTTCAAGCACGTGATATTCCCGATAAGGCGCCACCGTCATGCAGACATGGTTAGGCAATATCCGCAACCGCGACCCCACCGGGAATTTTTCGAATGCCAGGTCGCCATCGGCGCTCCTGATCAACCCATGCTCCTGATGAACGTCGGCGACATGCAACCCGCATAGCAGCTTGCCCTCCGCATCACATGCCAGCCCATACCCGATCTGCTTCTCAAACTCATTGGCGCTCACATCCTTGGACAATGCAAGCGCGCCGGCGTCAATCAGTAAATGGCCTCCCTCGCGATGATGGCCAATCACCGTCGCCAGTACGCTGACCGCGATGTCATCGACCGTGCAGACGCCGAGCTGGGCCTGCGACAAATCGAAGAACATGTAAACGCCGGGCCGGATTTCGGTAACACCATCAAGGGGAATATCGGTGAGCGCGGTCGGTGTGGAGCCGATGCTGACTGTCGGGCATTCGAACCCGGCATTACGCAGGCGATTGGCCGCAGAGACCACCGCGTCGCGCTCGGCAATCGCAATCCCGGTGCGTGCCGCCTCGTCGCGCGCATGGTACGAATGCCCGGCGTGCGTGAGTACGCCTTCCAGCTCCAGTCGCGGCTCTTCCGCAATGCGCTGCGCAAGGGCGATCAACTGCGCGCTGTCGGGCGCCACCCCTGCCCTGTGCCCGCCGCAGTCGATTTCGATCAATACCGGAATGGTTACTTCGGTCTGCCGTACGGATAGTTCATTCAGCGTATCCATGGAATCGAGCAAGACTTGAATGCGTGCCCCGCGAGACACCAGGCGTTCTATCCTGTCCATCTTCGACGGAACAATGCTGACCGCATAAGTCAGGTCGCGAAAACCGGCGTCAAAAAAATACTCGAGCTCCGCGAGTGTAGAGACGGTAATGCCACCAAACTGACCTGCGGTCGCAAGCGCTGCAACGTCGGCGCATTTCGCCGTTTTCAGGTGCGGGCGCAACTTCACACCGGCGCGGCGGGCACGTTCAGCCATACGCGCGCAATTTGCCTGCAGGCGGCGTTTTTCGAGGATCAGTGCCGGCGTCGGCAAGTCGGTCAGGTAATCGGGGGTCATCGTCGTTCGGGTTGATTGCGTCGCGGAACCGACAA
>JAQGMD010000346.1 GCA_028292565.1 Burkholderia sp.
GGGCGGCGGTGAGCCCAGGGGAGAAGAAGGGCTGCCCGTCTTCTCTGGCCCGGTGGGCATGCCGGTACGGGGTGAAGCGCCACTGATCGTCTTGGTCGTCATGGTTTGCTCTGCGAACCGGCCATAGGGAGCCCGCTAAGTAACCGTTAAACGAACCTTTGTTCCTTTTTAGTCATCGCTTGGCCACTGATACAAATGCCAATGGTTAGGAAGCGCGGGCGACTTAGGGCTGGGTGCGCTGGAGAGAGGCGCTTGTCAGATCAAGTGGATGCGGTGGGCGGGGGTGGTGGTGCGGGCGTCTTCTCTTCGCGCGATCGCCAAGCGCGACCGTTGCCAGCGTGCTGGCCAAGGGCGAAGAGATCACCCAGGACGTATCCGCGCTGGAAAACCCCACCATCCTGGAGTCACTGAAGCAAACCCTGTAAGGCATTCCCAAGAGACGGAGGAGACCCGGCCGCCACGGTTGTACACGTGGCGGCTTTTTCATGGCGGGTTTGCAGCAGCAGGGCTTGCGCTGATGCAAGGCAGGACTGGTCGCATGCCAACGATTCTTTGCTATAATTCGCGGCTTCGTTCTGCAGCACCACCCGCAGCAATGGAATCCCGGAGAGATGGATGAGTGGTTTAAGTCGCACGCCTGGAAAGCGTGTATAGGTTCATAGCCTATCCGGGGTTCGAATCCCCGTCTCTCCGCCAGCATGTCAATACTGGTGCGGGTTTCAATGTGATTGAATGAGTCTACCCACAATCCTACCCCCACTTCGAAATATTGTAGTCGTATCACGCAAAGCCCAGTTCTTCGGACTGGGCTTTTTGCTGTCCGGAGCTCACGGCTGCGATCCGAATCTCAGGAAAAATTCCGCGATGCGACCGACCGCGAATTGCTTTTTGATTGGGCGTGTCGAAATTCCAAACTGACTCAAACGGAACAATTACCGAAGGCAGCTTGACGTCACGCGGCACCCACGCAGACAAACACCGGTTCCAAAAGGCAAAAGAATACGGCAACGGAAGCTGTATAGCGTGTGTCACCGCGCTTCCAATTGCAATCTGGCTGCATCTCTTGTACCGCGAACACAATCGTCAGGAAGACATAAAGGATTGCGTCAACAGAGGACGTACGCCGCTCAAATTCAGCGGTTGTCTCGAATTCTCGCCGTGTCATGTCACTTATGCGGCATTTAAACAATTCGTAGAACTTCTGTGGGTCCGTGCCTGCATACCTCGACGGAAGCTTCTCATTCGAGGCGTGAATGGCTCTGGCTTCCATTCAGGCGCAATTTTCCTCATCTTGTTTTGGGCTGCAAGTGTGGTGGCGTTTGTCGAGAGGAGTGCGATTAGTGCAGCGCGAGTCAAGCAGTCGAGAGGGTGTCGAGTCATAGAAGCGTTCTTTTATACGTCCAAGTGATTGCCTTTGTGTCGATCGTGCGGCAAGCAAGCAAGACTAATAGTGTGTTGCCGAATCTAACATGCCCTGGACGCGGAGAGCGAGTCGACTGACACGACGGCGCTTCTAAAGTTGTACCTTATGAGCCCTCTACAATGTGACGGAACGGATTGGTTCAAAAGATACTTGTAAACTATTTTAGAGACGAACCATGATGCCATTACTAACTTTTGATGATACCGCCGAGAAGCTCGACTACCAGCCCGGGGTCTTTACGGTGGAACGCCATGGACGCGGCAAACGGGTGTGCAACCAGTGTGAAACGCTGGTGCAGGCCGGTCCCACTGCGATCCCGCACGCGATACGGGAAACCCCGACCCAAGCGTCACTCCACATCCCCGAGAAACGATTACTGAAAGTGATGACCTGTCTTCGCAATGGGATAAGATCAAGGAGACAATGGAAGGAGTTCATCGCCAAAGGACCCCATACGACCCGAGAACGACCAATTCCAACTCCGGTGTAGAGGAGGCACTTCGCGGTGGAGCCGAACTGTTCAGTGACTTCACGCCGATGCCCAACGGCACTCTCGCCCCCAACGGCTTCGCTGCGCTCGCGGCCCTAGACTCCAATGGCGACGGCATTATCGATGTCAACGACCCGGCCTTCGCTGAACTCAAGGTCTGGCGTGATACGAGCCAGGACGGGATCTCTCAAGGAGGCGAGTTGATTTCGTTTCTTGACGCCGGCATCGTTAGCCTGAATCTGACCAGCACCCTGAAGAATCAGTCACTGGCCAACGGAAACATGCTTTCGCGGGAAGGTGGTTTCACCCATGCAGATGGCACCACGGGCGGCATGGGCGAATTCCGTCTCGCCACCGACACCTTCGACACGAAGTTTGCCGAGCAAATCGAAGTCTCCGAGACCCTCAAGACCCTGCCCAACATGTAGGGCGCGGGCAACGTGCGCGAGCTGCAACAGGCCGCCGCCCAGTCCGGAAGCGTACAGGGCTTGCTCGCTCAGTTCGCAGCTGCCGGCACTCGCAGCGAACAGAAGGCCCTGCTTGACAAACTGATCACCGCCTGGGCCGACACCTCCGGCATGGCGAAAAGTCTGGAAGAACGCGCCGACGGAGAATACCGGATCCAGTACGAAGCCTTCGGCAATGCGCGGCGCTCCAACAACCTCGATGCCGTGTTTTTCAACACCTCAAGCTCGGGCAGCGTCGCCAACGGCGCTGCGGTGATGACCGACTTCGGCGCGACGTATCTCTCCGAGAAGCACCGCAACCTCATTGCCGAATGGAGCCGCAAGCTCCGTGTGCTCGAAGACTCAACCAAAATTACTCAAAATTTATTTAAACGCAGATACTTTATTGATAAGACGTATGTAACAAATTAATCTTTTGAAATATTGGGATTTCGAAATTTGTTGCCGTTTGATGAGGCGCTGCTGATGAAACTTGCAGCGGCTCAAGTTATAGCACCTGAAATGAAGAAAACGATTATCCAATGACGGCCTTACTGAAAATCAATCGCAGAAAGAATACCCATGCGGGATACGCGTCAGGATACTGTTGCCGATTTAGAAGGATACCTAGATTCGCAGGCCGCACTGTGGGTGTTGGGCAGCCTCGCCGGCTACTATCGTCGGCCGTTCGATGCCGAGCTGGTGCTCAAGCGTTTCTCGCCGCCGTTCGATCTGCCTTCCCTGATCGAGGCGCTAGAGGCAATCGGCCTCAAGGCGGGGCTGGTGTCCTGGTCCGAGACCGATTTCCCGTCGCTACCCTTGCCGGCGGTGGCCTTTGTTGCTGTGCCCGTGCGGGCGGATGCCGACGCTACAGCTGATCCACCGCATACGCCACCGCTCACGCCCGCGCTGATCGTTAGGCACGGCGGGCAGACTCTGGCTTGGGTGCGTCCTGGTGGATCCACATCGGAGACCTTGGCGCTCGATGCCGCCCGTGCTCAGTGCACACCATTACTGCTGCTGGTAACGGAGGCAGAGCCCCCGTTGACGGAGTCGGTCAGCAAGGCTGAAGCCCTGACGGACCAAAAGAAACCCTTTGGTTTTTCCTGGTTCGTCCCCGAACTGCTGCGCCACAAAAACCTCTGGCGCGACATCCTGCTCGCCAGCTTGGCCATCCAGCTCGTGGGGCTGGCCACGCCCTTGTTCACCCAGGTCATCATCGACAAGGTCATCGCCCACCACTCGGAAAGCACCCTCATTGTGCTGGGCGTGGCGCTGGTGGTGTTCATGCTGTTCAATAGCGCCATGAGCTGGCTACGACAGTATCTGGTGCTGCACACCGGAAGCCGGATCGACGCCGTGCTGGGCCAGAAAGTCATGCGACATCTGTTGCGCCTGCCGCTGCCGTATTTCGAGCAGCGCCCTACCGGCACGCTGGTAGCGCGGCTGCAAGGCGTAGAGTCGTTGCGCGAGTTCATCTCCGGCGCGTCGGTGAGCCTGGTGCTTGATCTGCCTTTCCTGCTGATCTTCATGGCGGTCATGTTCGCCTACAGCTGGCAGCTCACCCTCATCGCGCTGGGCATCATCGCGCTTATTGTGGCGTCCAGCCTTATCATGGTGCCCATCTTCCGCGCCCGGCTCGATCGGCAGTTCCTGCTCGGCGCACGCAATCAGGCTTTTCTTACCGAATATCTGGCTGGCATGGCCACAGTGAAGTCGCTGCAACTTGAACCCGAAATCGACAAACGCTACGGCACTTACCTCGCGCAGTACCTCTCTGCCGGTTTTGCCACCCGACAGGTAGGCAACACTTATCAGGTCATCGCCTCGGGGCTGGAGCAGGTGATGACGCTGTCCATCCTCATTGTAGGCGCCTGGCTGGTAATGCAGAACACGGGCCTCACCGTAGGGATGCTGGTCGCCTTCCAGATGTTCGCCGGCCGCATGAGCCAGCCGGTCATGCGGCTGGTGGGGCTATGGCAGGAGTTTCAACAGGCGTCCATTTCCGTCAAGCGCCTGGGCGACATCTTCGACATGCCGCAGGAGCCAATTACGCTCACGCCGCAGCGCGCGACAGGTGGGGTCGGACAGATCGAAGTCAAGGATCTCGGCTTCCGTTATTCAGAACACCACCCCTGGCTGTACCGCAATCTCAGCCTCGCACTACCCACCGGCAGGCTCACCGTGCTGATGGGGCCTTCAGGTTGCGGCAAGAGCACACTGGCGAAGCTCATGCAGGGTTTCTATTGGCCCCAGGAGGGGCAAATCAGCATCGATGGGCGCGACATCCGGCAACTGGCTGCCAATGAGCTGCGTGCCTACTTTGGCGTGGTGCCGCAGGAGACGGTGCTGTTCTCCGGCACCGTCTACGACAACCTGATCATGGCGCACCCGCACGCAAGCTTCGAGGACGTCGTGAGCGCGTGCCAGACTGCCGAAATCCATGCAGTTATCGAGAAGCTGCCGCAGGGGTATCAGACCGAGATCGGCGAGCGCGGCACCGGGCTGTCAGGCGGGCAGCGCCACGTATCGCCATTGCCCGCGCACTTCTGAAGCGCCCCAAAGTGCTGATCTTCGACGAGGCGATTTCCAACCTCGATCAGCAGACTGCCGAACACTTCGCACAGACCATCAACCGCTTGAAGGGACAGGTCACGATGGTATTCATCACCCACCAGGTGCCGCGGGGGCTGCAAGTGGATGAGGTGGTGAACATGGGGCAGCATGCCACGCAGATGAGTTTGGTGAAGGACGTGACGTGATGGATTCAATTCGGAAAGTTGGCGCCGTGTTGCGTCCTATCTCTTTGTTGATGGGTTTTTCTACACCGAGAAAATATCTGGCATCACCTTTTTCCTTGCGTTGACCCCTTGTGTTTCGCGCAATTAAAGATGGTCCGACGGTGCGGGTGCCGCACGTCTTGTATGAGTGAATTACGCAATTGACTTGGTGAAAGAGAATTTTAAAAATGAAAGAACGGATGAATACTGATTCGAGGGGTTTTGCATGAAGCAAAAAATGCCGGCCTCACCAGAAAGCTCGGTCCCCAACAACGGATTCTCGTTGGCCGAAATCCTTCTTATAGCCACCTATTTCATCGCAGTGATAGTGATCCCTGAGAAATGGGTCGAGACGGCTGTTGGAAAAATGGCCTTCGCGGCCGCTGCGTGCGTCAACCCTTATCTCTCTGGGTATTCGACAGCCTTTGCTGAAGATACCCGCTACTTCATCCATTGCCATGTGCTCGCGACGTGGATTCTCACGCCGGCGCTTATGTGGTTCGCTATCCGCCGCAATGGTGGTTTCCGGGCGTATGAAAAATTGTTCATGAAATCAGTGTCGGAACTATCCTTGGCAGGAATGTGGCTTCTCTACCTTGTTTTTGTGCTCGCGCTGGTTGCGATGTTGTGGATGGTTGACTACCCGCTTACAAGGTCTGAACTCTCAATATGGGTCCGGCCGTTCGGTGTGTGCTCTTCAGCTTTTCTGTTTGCTTCGCTTTTATCTATTTGTTGCTACGGCTTGTACTTCACGCTTAAAGCAACTTTCATTCAAATCTTCAGAGGGCCTCAGAAATGAGCTGCAAAAATTCGGACGACGCGTACAAGGGGCTCAAGGATGATCTTGAACGGATGCTTATCACAAGAATTTGCAAGTGAATGAGATGGGAATATGAGCAGCATGCCATGCAGTGGAAGTTGGTGAAGGAGTAAACGTGGTGGTGGAAAATACGCCGAGCAGACCTCAACGGCTGCGGCATAGGAAAGTTTATCTGCTGATAGGTTTGGCGATATCTGTCTGCTACGTCGCCTGGAAACTCCAGACGACAATGCCCGGTTTACGGGCTTCGGAAATGGCCTTGGCGCAATACCCCCCCAAGGATGTTATTGGCAACCTCGGAGGAATGAAAGTTCGCATTCCTAGACACTATGCAGAGTATGTGGAATACGACGGCGACCCTGGGTTTGGCGAGAAACGCAATGACCTTGTGCCTGAGCGAACTTATGAGTCGAAACTACGTAGTTTTGGTATGGAAGTGCGTTTCCCGGATATGACAGGAGTAGAAAGCACGCAATTGAGAGACGAATACAGGCGCTACCAACTCAAGCGAGAGAATCCATGGATCAGCATAGGGGTCAACGCAGGGGAGATATATCCAAGTTTGGGCGACAAGGCAAACAATGGGTTGGCAAAAAAACTGTGGGAAAAGAGCGAGTTCTGGTTTGCCAAATATGAGCGTGCCCCCTTTATGGACACAGCTGGGTTAGAGGCATATGTGGTAGCGGAATGTGTCAATTGATTTGAAACACCAGACTAAAAATGTTGAGAGTCTAAATCTCAGTATCAAGCACGGT
>JAQGMD010000352.1 GCA_028292565.1 Burkholderia sp.
GATTTTGTCGGCCTTGAACCAGGTGTCGCGCACGAAGCCGGGGATGGCGTCCTGCTTGACGGCGAACGCGGGAATCGTCCACGAGTGGATCACGTCGTTCGCGGTCAGCACCAGACGCACCTTCTTATTGACAGGCACGACGACCGGATTGTCGACTTCGAGCAGGTAATTGTCGTTCTTTTTCTGGGTTGGATCGACCACTTGCTCGCGCGGGGTGGACAGGGCGGACAGGAAGGAGATGCCTTCGCCTTCGCCCTTGAGGTAATCGTAGCCCCACTTCCACTGCATGCCGGTCGCCTTGATGGTGATGTCGGCGTTGGAAGTGTCTTTCATCGCGACCACGGTCTTGGTGGCAGGCAGCGCCATGCCGATGACGATCAGGAACGGCACCACGGTCCAGGCGATCTCTACTGCGGTGCTTTCATGGAAACTGGCCGGCTTGTGACCCAGGGATTTGCGATGCTTCAGGATCGAATAAAACATCACGCCGAACACGGCGACGAAGATCACCAGGCAGATGATCAGCATCAGGTTGTGCAGCGAGTAGATCTGCTCAGCAATGCTGGTGACCGGCGGCTGAAAGTTGAGTTGGCGCACAGCCGGGCCACCCGGGCTGTCAACGACCGCCCATGACGGCATACCAGCCGCCAGGAGCGACGCACCGAGCATCAACGATTTAAGGCGGTTCGCGTATTTCATAGTTCCCTCAAAAACCCAAAATGTGAAAATTCTGTCTAGCTACCCGACGCCAGTGCGCGCCTTAATTCGCGCGCGAACTCACGCCGCTTCAATTCCGTCAAAAACCGGCCGACCTCGACCCGCGTACCGCTGGCCTCCAGGGCAATCAGCCCTCCTGGCCACCCAGGCGGCTCAACGCGCGTATAGCGCGGATCCAGCCTGAACTCCCGGACTCGCTCCTTCTCGACCAGTTCGACCAGGAGACTGTCGTCGACCAGTGCGATATGTTCGCGATCGGTCGCGTGGCGCGCATATACAAAAAAAGCCGCCCCCACTGCCGACATTTCGAGGACCGCATAGCAGAGGATGTACCAGGCACCGCGAAGAGTGAAAACCGTCGCGATCGTGAACGACGCCGCGCACAAGGCCGCGTAAGCCAACGCCAACTGGCGCGGCGACATCGAGCAGTTGCGGCTTAACACCCATTCTCGCGTAGCCATGATGCATCACCCGTGTGAGTGACCGGAACATTCGCCGCACCGCGCAAAACTCCGGAAGTATAAGTCCGAAGTGGACTAGTTATCAAGTAGAAAAAGCTTTGAACAGAGTGCGAAACGCTAGTCTTTTCGGGGCTTGGCGGCGGCTTCGCGTGTGCTTTTTTGTTGATCGTTTGATCACAAAAGAGGCGGCGGGACGGCGGCCGACGATGCACAAATGGGGTAAGGCAAACGCACCGCATTATTTCTTTCGGAGATCCAGGCGTACGATGGATTCACCGCTGGCCGTAGTCCTTGGTGCTGGTCGGAAAGCGTGTCCGTAGATCACTTCGAAGGTCAGCGGCATGCGCCGGTCGGGGCCGCGCGTCGTTTCGAGAGCCTGCGTGACGCGCCGCCACGCATTGCGGCCGAGTAACCCGCGGCGTCTGGTGGCTAACGGATTGCCGCCCAGCGCGCGGACATCGGCCATCATCTTTGCGACCGACTCATAAGTTACGGTAATGGTTTCCATATCCATCACCGGCGTCGAGAAGCCGGCGTTGACCAGCATGTCGCCGAAATCGTGCATGTCGACAAAAGGCAATGCGGCGGTCCCCGCTTCACCCACATGAGCAAAGGCAGTGCGCAACTCCTTGAAGGTATCGGGACCGAAGCAGGAAAACATGAGCAAGCCATCCACCTTCAGCACGCGCCGCCATTCGGCGAATACATGGTCGGGTTGCGGATGCCAGTGCAGCGCGAGATTCGACCAGACCAGGTCGACTGAATTCACCCCGAGCGGCAATTGGGCGAAGTCGCCGGAGAGCAAACCGGGAGCTGCACCCATACCGCCGCTTATGCGGGCTGGCAACCATTTCGTGAACAGCCGGTTCATGGATGAGAGTGCGGCATTCCGGCTTGCCAGCACGGCGGCGAGCATTGCCGGCGACGCATCCATGCCGAGCACCTGGGAATCGGGAAAACGTTCCTGCAGGGTGGCAAGGTCCGCGCCTTCACCACATCCGGCATCGAGCACCCGCTGCGGTGCGATCTTTATCAGCTCGAGGCGTTCATGCATTCGTCCGGCGATTTCCCGCCGCAGGAACTCCGACTCGGCCACTCTCCCGGGAGATGCGAACAATTGACGGACGCGGCGCAAATCGATGGGTGCGCTGAATTTAGCGCCGGCGGAAGTGGGGGAAGAAGACACAGGGAGGCTCGGAACAGGAGATGAGCTGGACTTGAAATGAGATAATCGGCGTTAGTTTACACGTTTAAGGCCTGGACTGCTCCGTGCTCGCCCGCTTTCATCAAATGCCCCGACAGTTTTTCTCGCGATTGCCCGCGGTCGTGCCGAACTCCTGTGCGCTGTGCGGCAGTGCGGGTGATGAATGCTTATGCGACGGCTGCCGCAGGCAATTCTTTCATCGCCGCCCGCCGCGTTGTAAACAGTGCGCAATCCCGATGCCCGCCATGGCAGACAGTGTGTGCGGCGAATGCCTGAAGCATCCGCCCGCATTCGATGCAACAATTGCCGCGGTGGATTACGCGCCGCCGGTCGACCAATTGGTATTGGCGTTAAAATTCGGCAACCGGCTGGCGCTCGCGCCGTTGTTTGCACGCATGCTGCGCGACGCCGTTCTGCAGGGACCGGGGTTCGCGCTGCCTACGCAGCTCACCGCCGTGCCGCTCGGATCGCAACGACTGATGGAGCGCGGCTTCAACCAGGCCCTGGAAGTTGCCAGGCCTATGTCACGCGCGTTCGGCATGCCGCTCGAACCAGCTTTGGTATTGCGGACGCGAGACACGCGCGCACAATCGATGCTGCATCCGGACGAACGCCGCCAGAATACTCGCGATGCATTCGTTGTGCCGGGACATGCGATGGACAAAGTTCAGGGCCGGCATATAGGGGTGGTGGACGACGTGATGACCACCGGCGAGACACTCAACGAATTGGCGGCAACGCTTAAACGCTTTGGCGCGACGCGCGTCACCAATTTCGTGTTTGCGCGTACGCCCCAAAAGTAAAAGGAGAAGAAAGTTGTTTCATGTAGTACTGGTGGAACCGGAGATTCCGCCGAATACCGGCAACATCATCCGCTTGTGCGCAAATACCGGGGTGCAGCTGCATTTGATCGAACCGCTCGGCTTCCCGCTGGACGATGCGAAAATGCGGCGCGCCGGACTCGATTATCACGACTATGCAACGATGAAAGTTCATCGAGACTGGAGCGCTTACATCGCGAGCGAAGGGCCGGATCCGCAACGGATGTTCGCTCTGACGACGCACGGCTCGACACCGTTCGCCACCATGGCATTTCGACCGGGCGATGTGTTCGTTTTCGGCTCCGAGACCAAGGGGCTGAACAAGGAATTGCGCGAGTCATTTCCGGCGTCGCAACGGATCCGCCTGCCGATGCGTCCGGACAACCGCAGCCTGAACTTGTCGAATACCGTCGCGGTGGTAGTGTATGAGGCGTGGCGGCAGAATGGGTATCAGGGAGGAGCATAAGCGCTCCACCTGCTTCACCATGTGCGCAATTACTGTTTATATTTAATTCAATTAAGGGAACACCATGCAACTCCGTTCGATACTCGCTTTTGCCGTGCTCACCGTTGCCGCCGCGGCCCAGGCAAATGACTATAAGGCGGGCGAACTGACGATCGCGCAGCCGTATGCGCGCGCCACCGTGCCGAACCAGCCGTCCGGCGCCGCCTACATGACGATAGATAACACCGGGAAGAATGCCGACAAACTGATTGGTGCGTCGAGCCCGGTTGCGAAGTCGGTGCAGATCCACACGATGTCGATGGACGGCAACGTAATGAAAATGCGCGAGGTCTCCGATATCGAGCTAAAGCCATCCACCAAAACCGAGTTGAAACCGGGTCACGGTTATCACCTGATGCTGATAGGCCTGAAGCAGCCCCTGAAAGCCGGTGAAAAATTCCCGGTCACGCTCAACTTCGAAAAAGCGGGCAAGGTCGATGTATCGGTCTCAGTGGAAGATAAGGCGAAAGAGGCGAAAGAGGCGAAGGCGCCGAGCAAGGGAGCGCACGATAAGCACTAATAGCTCGGACGCAAATCAATGAAAAACGGGGCGCGATGCGCCCCGTTTCATATTCCATTTCCTTCAGGCAGCGGTAGCGCCTGTGACCGGATAACCGACATCGATGACTGCGTCCTTGATGACGTTCATATCTGCTTGCGATTCGACGCGTACCGAATGACTGGGCAAATCCACCTTCAACTTCGCAGCGCCGTCGACTCCGGGCACCGACTTCGCGACCGTACTGACGCAATGATCGCAGCTCATTCCTACAACATGGAATTCATACATGATCGACTCCTGGATCGCGCCGGGTGGTTCATGCGTAACCCTGCGCCGCCCGCTCTACCTGACGACATCAAGTTTGACGATGGCAAACTCGTCACCCATCTTGTCGGCGACAAATCGGATCCTGTCACCCGCCTTCACCTGACTGAGCATGGCCTTGTCTTTTGCGTGAAACGCCATCGTCATGCCCGGCATGTCGAGATTGGCGATGCGGCCATGCTTGATGGTGATAGTGCCGGCCTTCCTGTTGACCTTCCTGACCTCGCCTTCGGTCATGGCAGTCTCGGGCTGCGCAGGAGACTTTCCGGATGGCGCGTTTTTCCCTGCGTAATGGCTGTAGACCGAGTGACTGCCATCCGCCTTGACCAGCAGAACGTCGAACGCGTCGCTCCCCTCGCCAGCCACTTCCATTCCAGGCGAGCCGACGGGCATCCCGGGTACCGTGAGTCCTTTGGCGTTCGGCCGTTCCGCAAGCAGGCGTTTCACCTCGCGCGCGGGCACATGCCCTTCAAGCGCATAGCCTTGCACCACGCCCGTGTGGCAGGAGCCCAGCGCATGCGGGATGCCGAATTTTTCGCGGTATTCCGCAGGGTTCGGAACATTGCTCGCCTTCACCGTGAAGCCGTTGGCTCGCAAATGGTCGACCCATGCGGTGCAGCAGCCACATGTGGCGCTCTTGTAAACCTCGATCACAGGAAGCACCGACTTCGCGTGGACATTCAGCGCTGCGCCGAGCCCGACGGCCAGCACTCCGTATAAAAACTGACGACGTTTCATAATCCCTTCTTTCTAACTGGCTGACCGGACCCTGGACAACAGCCTGGTGGTCGAACGGTCATGCTCGAAATCGATCGCAATCGCGCGTCCTCCGTACGCCAGTACCGCCTTGCCCTCGGGGATCGCGGCCATATCGTAGTCGCCGCCCTTCGCATAGACATCTGGACGCGCCTGCTGCACAACTTCCAGCGCGGTGTCTTCATCGAATGGCACGACCAGGCTCACCGCTTCCAGCGCGGCCATTATCGCCATCCGGTCTTCACAGGAATTGATCGGACGGTCATCGCCTTTACCGAGGCGTTTGACCGATGCATCGGTGTTCACCGCCACCACCAGCGATGCGCCGAGCGCGCGCGCCTGTGCCAGGTAGGTGACATGGCCGCGATGCAGAATGTCGAATACGCCGTTGGTTAACACCACCGGCTTGGGTAGCCGGGCTACGCGCTCCTGCAGGTCTGAGCGGGTGCAGACTTTTTTCTCGAAATCGGGCATACGGTAATGGGTTTCCAAATAGAAAAGCCGCAAGCGCGTGACTTGCGGCCTCTTACCTCAAGCAACAGGATCGGTCGCCTAGACGCCTTTCAACTGGGGCAGGCGACCCGTCACTTCCTTGCGATAGCGATTCAGGTCCTGCACCGATTCAAACGTGCGCTCGAACAGCAGCGACATGTTATGCAGGATGCGGTCGACCACTTTCTTTTCCCATTCGCCGTCAAACTTGATCTGGCCATCGAGCCAGCGCTCGAGCCAGCCGGGATCGGGCAACCGGCTTTGAACGGTATCGTTCGGGAACAGCGCCTGGTTCACATGCAGGTTGGTTGGGTGCAGCGGCTTTTCGGTGCGGCGCGCCGATGCCATCAGCACGCCGATCTTCGCGAATGCGGCGCGAGCCGTGTCGCCCACTTCATTCAGCGCCTTTTTCATATAGCGCAGGTAAGCGCCGCCGTGGCGTGCTTCATCCTGGCTGATGATCTTGTAAATCTGCTTGATAACCGGCTCGGAGTGCCAATCGGATGCGCAGCGGTACCAGTGATTCAGCCGGATTTCGCCGCAGAAATGCAGCATCAGTGTTTCAAGGGGCGGCGCCGGGTCGAACTCGAAACGCACATTGTGTAATTCCTCCTCGGTGGGCACCAGGTCCGGACGGAAACGGCGCAGGTATTCCATCAGCACCAGCGAATGCTTCTGCTCTTCGAAAAACCATACCGACATGAACGCAGAAAAATCGCTGTCGCCGCGGTTATCACGCAGGAACATTTCGGTTGCGGGAAGCGCCGACCATTCTGTAATGGCATTCATCCTGATGGTTTGGGCCTGCTCTTCGCTCAGTTTGGAGGCGTCAAACAGCTCCCACGGGATGTCGGTTTCCATATTCCAGCGGACTTGCTCAAGCGATTTGAATAGTTCTGGGTACAGCATATAGACCTTCAAAAGATTCAGTTAAGTAGTTGATTTTACCAAGAAAAACGCCAGGCCCGAAGTTTCCCGCCTGCAACGACGCGGCTTACGGGCGAATTTGTTACAGTCGCTCATAAATCCTGCTCATCCGATCCCATGCGAGACCTGCGCACAAACACATCACCGCCCAGCATCCCCCGTACAGTCTGGCTGCTCGGGTTTGTCAGCCTGCTGATGGATATATCCTCGGAAATGATCCACAGCTTGCTGCCGGTCTTTATGACAGTGGTTCTCGGTGCAAGTGCCATGACGGTCGGCATCATCGAGGGGGTGGCAGAGGCGACCGCCCTGATCGTCAAGGTGTTTTCAGGTGTCATCAGCGACTACGTGCGCAAGCGAAAATGGCTGACCGTGCTGGGCTACGGAATGGGAGCGCTGAGCAAGCCACTGTTTGCGCTGGCCGGCAGCACCGGCTGGGTAATGACCGCCCGCTTCATCGACCGTGTCGGCAAAGGCATCCGCGGGGCGCCGCGTGATGCACTGATCGCCGATGTGACGCCGCCCGAATTACGCGGCGCCGCCTTCGGCCTGCGCCAGTCGCTCGATACCGTAGGCGCCTTCGTCGGGCCGCTGTTGGCGATGGGGCTGATGCTATTGTGGGCAAATGATTTCCGGTCGGTGTTCTGGGTTGCGGTGATCCCCGGCCTGCTGGCGGTGGCGATCCTGATCCTCGGCGTGCATGAACCGGAACGGCGGACCTCGACCGAAAAGCGCGCGTTTCCGATTTCACGCGAGGCGTTGGCCCAACTCCCCGGGGCCTATTGGTGGGTGGTGACGGCCGGTGCGGCGCTCACGCTGGCGCGCTTTTCCGAAGCCTTCCTGGTGCTGCGCGCGCAACAAGGCGGACTCGCGCTCGCGCTGGTGCCGCTGGTGCTGGTACTGATGAACGTGGTGTATTCGGTTTGCGCGTATCCGTTCGGCGTATTGGCGGACAAGATGCCGCACCGGGCCTTGCTGCTGTCGGGAATCGTACCGCTCATCATCGCCGACATCCTCCTCGCGCATAGCGGGCAGCTGCTTTGGGTCGGCGCCGGCCTGGTGTTCTGGGGCTTGCATATGGCGGCGACGCAGGGCTTGCTCGCGGCCATGGTGGCGAATGCGGCGCCGGAGCATTTGCGCGGCACCGCGTTCGGTTTGTTCAACCTCGGTAGCGGCTTGGCAATGCTGGTGGCAAGTGTGCTTGCCGGATATCTGTGGGACCGGCTGGGTGCGCCGGCGACGTTCTACGCCGGCGCTGCATTTGCCGGCATTGCGATGCTGATGCTCCTGGTGCGCAGATGAAGCGTTCACACCGAAGTTCAGGTGTGAACGCTGAGCGGTTCGCTATTTGGACGGTTTGCGCTTGCGGGCCGAGGCAGCGGCCGACTCAGAGTGGGCTTTGGAGTCCTCCCTCGAGTTGCCCCGCCCGTCACCGTTGGACTCCGCTTTGGGTTTGGCGCCACCGGTCGCGGCCGCCGCTGGCATAGTCGGCATATCAGCGGAGATTGCCGAGTTGACTGCCTGCTTGAACTGGTCCTGCAACAGGTTCCACCACGCGGCGGCATTGACGAGGGGCGCCGTGAGGCTGGCAGCGTCCGCCTCATCCCTGCTGCTCGGTGCAGCGGCGGATGCACCCTGCCCGGGAGCGGCGTGGTACGCGGATGCGGGAGCAGCCGGTTTCTGCTGCGCAGGCTGGCCGAAGCCGCTGGTCGAACTGAATGCTTCCCCCATCGACTGTAAGGTGGCGATGGTCGCCGCCTGCACCTCGAGCGCCTGTATCGTGCCGCGCAACATATTCATATTAAGTTCGAGCCAGGTTTCCACCGCCTTCAGGTCGGAAATCTTTTTCCGGATTTCGTCTACGGAGAGTGTGGGCACCACCATGCCGGGCATATTCATGCCGGATACGTTCATGCCGGGTATGCCCATGCCCCCCCATAGATTCTTCACAAACTCAAGCGTGTCCGTCACGGCGCCCATCCCGGGAAAGGTGGGCATTCCTGGAAAATTCGGCGTATTGGGGTTGATCATGGGAGTCTCCGATTAGAAAGCAATTTCCAGCGTAGCAGATAATTGAGCACAGCAAAATGGAAAAGCTCAGGGAAGCTGCGTGCCCCTAGCGGTGCATCAAGAGGATGTCGCAGCGGCATGAATGAGACGGAAGTCGTTCAAGTCCTATCTTTGACCAAGCTTGGGTTGTTACACTATCGGGATGGCAACGCCCTCATCATCCAACCACGATCCGCATACGGGCAAGTTGCGCTTGCTGCGCTGGGCTGGGCTGCTGATCGCTTCCATACTGCTTCACCTGTTCGCCCTCGACTGGGCCAGCGGACGCATCGGCATGCCGGGCTTTACGGACCAGAGTCCGACGGTGGTCACAACCGAACTGCGCGCCGTTCCGCCACCGCGCGAAACGGTTGCGGCTGCGGCTGCACCCGCCATACCTGCTACGAAACCACGCAAGCGGCGTCCAGCGAGCCCACTGCCGGCGCCCGAACCAGTCGTCGAAATGGCCGAGTCATCGCCGCCGGTAGGGATGGAAGCGCCGGGCACCAGCGTCGAACCGGCAATTGAAACCGCGGCAGCAGATACGCCATCCGCCGATGCGGATATCGACTCCGCGGCGCAGGCTGCGGAAAGTGCAGTGCAGCCCGAGGAGCAGGCGGTGCGATACAAGTTCGACCCGCCGCCCTCGGTTGAGTTGTCGTATGACGTTTTCTCGCTGCGCGGTGTCCAGAAAGTGTACGGACGGGGCAAGATCAACTGGCAAGCGGCGGGTAACAACTACACTATTACCGGCGAAGCGGGGGTCATGTTCTTCAGCGTCCTGGATTTCAAGAGCGAAGGAATGATCGACGAGTCTGGCGTGGCGCCGGTGATTTATTCGGAAAAGCGATTTCGCAAGCCGGCAACCAACACGCATTTCCATCGCGAGCGCAACACCATCAGCTTCTCGGCATCGACCCTTGCCTATCCGCGCAAGGGCGGGGAACAGGATCGTGCCAGCATCATATGGCAACTGGCGGCCATCGGTCGCGGCGACAGCACTGCATATGCGCCCGATGCGGAAATAGAGTTGTTTGTCGCCGGCGCGCGCGACGCGGAAACCTGGCGCATCCGCGTGATTGGGCGGGAGGAACTCGAGGTCGGCACAGGCAAGGTAAGCACCTGGCATGTGGTGAGGCTTCCCCGCCCCGGCTCGTACGATCAGAAACTGGACATCTGGCTCGCGCCACAGCAGGAATGGTATCCGGTGAAATTGCGATATACGGAAACAAACGGAGATTTTCTCGACATGTCACTGTCTAATACGAATGTTGTTACGGAGCGTTAATTTGAATATGGGCCGCACTCTTTTAAAGTTGGTTCCGGCAGTCCTGCTGGCGTGGGGAACACTGACGACTCCGGCGTGGGCGCAAAATGCCGCACGGGGCGGCGAGCAGAACATGAAATACAAGGTCAACCTGCCACCATCCGCGGACCTTGTGTATGCGATCAAGGCAAAACAAAGCGGAATCCGGGTGGACGGCGATGCAACGGTAAGGTGGACCGCTTCCGGCAACAAGTTCGAAATCCGTAGCGAAACAAGGGCGTCGCTGGTCGGGAAAATACTGGATGCGAAGAGTGAAGGCAGCATCGACGACTACGGACTGGCGCCGGTCAGCTTCACCGAAAAACGTTTTCGCAAGGCGGCGAACACTACTTCCTTCGACCGCGCAGCGAAGAAAATCAATTTCGCCAGTTCTGCGCAAAGCTATCCACTTGCGGGCGGTGAACAGGACCGCAGCAGCGCGTTATGGCAATTGATTTCGGTGGCACGCGCTGCGCCATCGAAATTCAAGGCCGGGTCTGAATGGCGATTCGTCGTCGCCGGACACAGCGATGCCGAGCCATGGATCTTCAAAGTGCTGAAGCAGGACAAGGTCCGCACGCCGATGGGAGAATTGAGCGCGGTGCACGTCGCGCGAGCGGCGCCTCCCGATTCGAAAGAACAGAAACTCGACATCTGGCTGGCGCCGTCGCTTGAATGGTATCCGGTGCGTGTGCGCTTTGCCGAGGCGGACGGCGACTTCATCGAGCAGACCCTGCAAGAGGCGAAGAAAAGACCGTAATGGAAGCGCTGCGGGGCGCGTACATTCGCGCCTCTTCATTTTCATTCGTCGCCTTTATTTTTGATACGGTACGCAAACATCGTCAACTAAGCCGGCCTGAAGGCCGGAGCTTGGAAAGTGCAAGGAATTAGCCATCGACATTGCACCATCGTGCAGTGTGCCGACAGCTACGGATATTCGTTTAACAAGGATAGCCTCAGACAAAGGCAAAGCGAGAGCAGGTCACGCTTCGCGTGACGCGCTATCCCTCCCCCGCCCCGAAGGACGGGGTATCTCGCGCAAAACTGATGAAGCTCTCCAACGGTGCGCTCGTTCTTTTCAGCGGCGGACAAGATTCCACTACCTGCCTGGCCTGGGCATTGTCGCGTTACGCCAAGGTGGAAACCATCGGCTTCGACTACGGCCAGCGGCACGCAATCGAACTCACTGTGCGTCCGAAATTATTGCAGCAGGTGCGCGCACTGTCGCCGCAATGGGACCAGAAGCTCGGCGACGATCACATGATTGACCTGTCCCTGATCAGCATGATTTCCGATACCGCACTGACCCGCGACGTCGAGATCAGCATGCAGGATAACGGACTGCCGAATACCTTTGTCCCGGGACGCAATCTGTTGTTCATGACGGTCGCCGCGACAGTCGCCTATCGACGCGGGCTTGATGTCCTGGTCGGCGGAATGTGCGAGACGGATTTTTCGGGTTATCCCGACTGCCGCGACGATACGATGAAAGCGCTGCAGGTTGCGCTCAATCTTGGCATGGCTACGCACCTCAAGCTCGAAACGCCATTAATGTGGATCGACAAGGCCGACACCTGGCAACTTGCGCACGATCTCGGCGGACAGGCGCTGGTAGACCTGATTCGTGACGACACGCATACCTGTTATCTCGGCGAGCGCGGAGAGCTGCATGACTGGGGCTACGGCTGCGGCAAGTGCCCTGCGTGCGAGTTGCGCGCGCGCGGGTATCGGCAGTATGTGGATCGATCCGCCTGAATCCAGCGGCCTGTCGGCGCTCATCGTTGCATAAGCTGCATCAGCGCCAATGCATTAGGCGCCGCAGCTCCGCTCGCGGTGTTATCGAAGATGCACCAGACGCGTCTGCTAGCCTGCATGCACTGTTTCATGTAGGTGTGCACGCCCTGCAGATAGTCTTCTGAATACGCCGAACGATAGATCACTGGCGAGCCGTGCAGCCTGATATACACCGTTTCCGAATTTGTAGCGGGCACAGGCAAACTGACCGCCGGCGGATCGGCGATGACATAGCCGATATCCAATCCCTCCAACACCCTCGCTGCGCCCTCCTCGAACCACGTCATATGTCTCGCTTCACACACAACAGGCACATCGATGAGCGTGCGCAGCTTATCGAAAAACCTCCCCGCCACTGAGGCGTTGTAGTCCAGGCTAGGCGGCAGTTGTACCAACAGGCAGCCGAGTTTTTCCTGCAAGGCGCTGACTTCATCGACGAACTGCGCTAGAGGTTCATCGACCTTCTGAAGACGCAATTCGTGCGTGATGGACTTGGGTATCTTTACAGAGTAGCGAAATGCATCCGGGACTGAGTCGCGCCAGCGCGCATACGTTGCCGGACGGTGTGACCGATAGAAGGAAGAGTTGATCTCCACTGCGGGAAGTAGTGCTGCATACCTTTCAAGATGGCTTGCGCCCGGAGGAAAATTTTCTTGCACTGCGCCAGACAGGCTCCATCCGGCGCAGCCGATAAGAGGCACTTCGGCGTCGTCCGCACCGATTAAAGAAACGGCAACCATTAGAAAATCCCATCAGTGAAATTGCGTTCTGCGCATTAGGCGTTTGCCAATCTTGCATTACGCACGACATGTCTCAAAATCACATTGATATTTCGACCTTAACGACTACTATTTAATTTCGCATTCTGGCTGCCCGTCTGAATGTTGTATTTCCAGTTACGTCGTACGACAGCTTGAACGAATTTTGCAAGAATATAAAATGCATCGTCAGACAAACATCAACTACAAGGAAGACTATCAAAATACTTTGAGCTTTTTTCAATAACCAAGCATTCCACATGGAACCTTGTCGCGTATAGTTCATCGAAACACTCACCTTATGATTTGCGCCACATCAAACATTTAGAGCGCGAACATTGACAAAAAATAATTCGGGACAACACTAAACATTTACCGGTCGCAATTAGTTGACGGTCGCAAATGTTTTCCGCAAGAAAAAGCGTAGGAGGAGGCGACATGAGTGCACAATCGAACGAGGTGCAGCAGAGGCTGGACTTCATCGATCGGACGATTTGCCACGCTGCTCAAGCGTGCCATTTAGATACCAGCATCCCCGCAGAACTCAAGGACTTTGTACGTCAGCTCGGCCTGCAAGCGAATCAGGCCATGCAGGCCTTAAATTCCCGGGACGAGACCACGGTGCGCAAGTCCGTGGACGCCCTGGCCCGCCTCAGTCACCAGGCGAAAAGCGCAATCGGAAAAGATGTGAATTACGATCTGAAATGCGCGGTGATACTGACCCACATCGAATTATCCGCTTTGAAGTACCGGATCGATGTCGATGTGGCGCCGCAGTAATAGTTGGCGGTAAGCGCTTGCGGGCGCTTACCTTTATGCCTGCCGCTAAGCCGCGTGCTTGGAAGAAGCGTCCGGCGCCACCGAAGCCTCGAACTCCTTTAACAAACCAGCCTCTCTTTCCTTCGCCGCTTTCAAGTGGCGTTCCTTGATGTGGCCGTAACCGCGGATGTCCTCGGGGATGCTTGCGATCGCGACCGCCTTCGATAAATTGTCCGCGGTGAGTCTCGGCAGCAGCCTTGAAACCGTATCGCGGTACTCCACGATCAGTGCACGCTCCGTCTTACGCTCGGCCGTATGGCCGAAAACATCGAGCACGGTGCCGCGCAAAAATTTCAGCTTCGCCAGTACATTGAACGCCTGCATCATCCACGGGCCGAATTCCTTCTTGATCAAATGTCCTTCGGCATCGCGTCTCGCCAGCAGCGGCGGCGCGAGGTGGAATTTTATCTTGTAGTCGCCTTCGAACATGCCGGCCGCCCGCGCCTTGAATGCGCTATCAGCGTGCAATCGTGCGACCTCGTACTCGTCTTTGTATGCCATCAGCTTGAAATAGTAGCGCGCGATCGCTTCCGTCAGGCGCAAGGATCTGGTGGGATCAACCAGCCTGCCCTCCACTGCACGCACCTGTTCAACCAAAGCACGGTACTGACTCGCGTATGCGGAATTCTGGTAATCAGTGAGGAATGCAACGCGCCGAGCAATCACGTCATCAAGTGACGGCGTACGCTTGAACTCTATCACCTGCGCTGCCGTGTCCTGCTGCTTCGCCAGCCCTTCCACCGCTGTCCAGTCATGTGCGGCATGGCGGCCCCAGACGAAAGCCTGCTTGTTGAATTCGACCGACACCGCGTTCAATTCAATGGCCTTGATCAGCGCTGCTTCCGACAGCGGCACCCACCCTTTTTGCCAGGCGTAGCCGAGCATGAACATGTTGGTGGCGATCGAATCTCCCATCAGTGCAGTGGCAACCTTTCCGGCATCGACGAAGTCCACCCGGTCGCTGCCGCAGGCTTCGCTGATATCCTTTAGTGCCGCCGCACCCGGGTACTGCCAGTCCGGATTACGCACGAAGGCCGCGGTCGGCGCACCGGTCGAATTGACAGCGGCATACGTGCGCCCTTCGCCCATCCGCGACAGCGCATCGCGGCTGGCTGTCACTATTACGTCGCAACCGATCACCAGGTCGGCTGCGCCGGTACCGACGCGCGTCGAATGTATATCCTCCGGATGATCGGCCAGACGCACGTGCGACATCACCGGCCCACCTTTTTGGGCAAGCCCGCTCATATCGAGCACCGAGCATCCCTTGCCTTCGACGTGCGCCGCCATGGCGAGTATCTGTCCGACCGTGACGACGCCGGTGCCGCCTATGCCGGTAACGAGGATGCCGAACGGATTCGCCGTAGTTGGAAGCGTCGGCTGCGGCAGGTCACTGCTATCGGCCATAGTGGGTTTTGACGCGGCGGCAGCGGCCTTCTTCGGCTTCTTCAGCTGGCCACCTTCCACTGTGATGAAGCTGGGGCAGAAACCTTTCACGCAGGAGTAATCCTTGTTGCAGGATGACTGGTTGATTTGTCGCTTGCGGCCGAACTCGGTCTCCAACGGCTCGACCGAAAGGCAGTTCGACTTCACGCTGCAATCGCCGCAGCCTTCACATACCGCTTCGTTGATCACGACCCGTTTGGCGGGATCGGGATACTCGTTGCGTTTGCGGCGGCGGCGCTTCTCGGATGCGCAGGTCTGGTCGTAGATGATCGCGGACACGCCTTTGACTTCACGCAGTTCGCGCTGCACGGCGTCGAGTTGGTCGCGATCACGGATCGTCACTCCCGGCGCCCAGTTCACTCCCGCCGGATATTTATCCGGCTCGTCGGTCACGACTATGATCGGCGTCACACCTTCCGCCGCAATCTGGCGCGAGATCATCGCGGGATCGAGCGGCCCGTCGACATGCTGGCCACCGGTCATCGCAACGGCGTCGTTGTACAGGATCTTGTAGGTCATATTGACGTTGGCCGCGACGGCGGCGCGTATCGCCAGTATGCCGGAGTGGAAATAGGTGCCGTCACCGAGATTGCTGAATACATGCTGCTCGGTGGTGAATGGCGCCTGCCCCACCCACGTGACGCCCTCAGCGCCCATATGCGTGAAGGTGGCGGTACTGCGGTCCATCCATAGCGCCATGTAATGGCAGCCGATGCCGGCCAGCGCGCGGCTGCCTTCGGGTACGCGGGTCGATGTATTGTGCGGGCAGCCGGAGCAGAAATAGGGAATGCGATCCTTGGTGGGGTCCGGTCCAGCGCCGCCGGCCTTGAGCACCGCTTCCTTTGCTTCCAGATACGCGATGCGTTCCTTCACGCGCTGCTCGATTGGATGGCCGGCGAAATACTTCGAAATCCGGGCCGCGATCGCGCGGGCGATTTGGGCGGGGTTCAGTTCATAGGTCGCCGGGAGTAGCCAGTGGCCGTGTCCCTCGCTGTGTGGATTGCTCCACTCGCCGGTGTCGTCGAACTTGCCGACCACGCGCGGACGCACGTCATCGCGCCAGTTGTACAGCTCTTCTTTAAGCTGGTATTCCAGGATCTGGCGCTTTTCTTCGACCACCACAATTTCCTCGAGGCCTTGCGCAAACTCGCGCACCCCTTCCGCTTCAAGCGGCCAGTTCATGCCGACCTTGTACAGGCGGATACCGATGTCGCGCGCGACCTGTTCGTCGATGCCCAGGTCGGCCAGCGCCTGGCGCGTATCCAGATACGACTTGCCGGCAGTGATGATGCCGATGCGGGCGCGCGGGCTGTCCCAGATGATCCGGTTCAGCTTGTTAGCCCGTACATAGGCCAGCGCGGCATACCACTTGAAATGGTTCATCCGCGCTTCCTGTTCGAGCACCGCATCCGGCCAACGGATATTCAGCCCGCTGGGTGGCAGTTCGAAATCGGTCGGCAGTACGATTTGCACGCGGTCCGGATCAATGTCCACCGATGCGCCAGACTCGACTATGTCGGTCACGCACTTCATCGCGACCCACAAGCCGGTGTAACGGCTCATCGCCCAACCATGCAAGCCGTAGTCGAGATACTCCTGGACCGACGACGGATACAGCACCGGGATGCCGCAGGCCTTGAGTATGTGTTCGCTCTGATGCGCGGTAGTCGAAGATTTAGCTGCGTGGTCGTCGCCGGCCAGCACCAACACACCGCCATGCTGCGAGGCGCCGGCCATGTTGGCATGCTTGAACACATCGCCGCAGCGATCTACACCAGGTCCCTTGCCGTACCACATGGAAAATACGCCGTCGTACTTCGCGCCCGGGAACAGGTTGACCTGCTGCGTACCCCACACGCTGGTGGCGGCCAGGTCTTCGTTCATGCCCGGATGGAATTTCACCTGATGCGCTTCGAGATGCTTCTTCGCCTTTGCCGCCGTCATATCGACATTGCCCAGGGGCGAACCGCGGTAGCCGGTGATATAGCCGGCGGTATTCAGGCCGGCTTTAAGGTCGCGCTGTCGCTGCAGCATCGCTAGGCGGATGAATGCCTGCGTGCCCGTAATGAAAGCGCGTCCGCGCTCCAGCGTGAATTTGTCGTCGAGGGAAATATCATCCGGCAGCAGGCGCTGTCCGGAAGTGAGGGGTGCATTCATGGTGTCTCCAGCCAAAAATCGTGTCTTTGGATGCGATGGTTACGCCGTCAAACGGATGCGCCTTGTGAGCGCATCGTTCATTCTTTTGACGTATGTACATTAGCACACGCATGCACACGGCTCAATGCACGCCGCAGCAAGGCTGCAATTACCATGGCGATTCTAGGATTCTAGTATTGCCAGACTCCGGTTGCCCGTCTTGCGGTATGTCACCAGGATCCTGGTTTGATGGTCACGCCGAGACATTGTCATCCTTCAGCACACCGCGCCGGATCTGATCCAGTTCGATCGACTCGAACAACGCACGGAAATTGCCTTCGCCAAAGCCCTGGTCGCCCTTGCGCTGGATGATTTCGAAGAAGATCGGACCGATCACGGTCTGGGTGAATATCTGTAGCAGCAACTCGGGTTTCGACGAATTGCTGTTGCCGTCGATGAGGATGCGCAGGCGCTTGAGTTCGTCGAGGCTCTCGCCATGATCCGGCAGGCGCTTGTCCACGAGGTCGTAGTAGGTATCGATCGTGTCCTGGAAAGCGACCTGCTGCGCCTTCATCCCCGCCACCGTTTCATAGATGTCGCCGGTGCCCAGCGCGATATGCTGGATTCCTTCGCCATGGTATTCGTCGAGGTATTCAGCGATCTGCGATTTGTCGTCCGATGACTCGTTGATCGGAATACGGATTTTGCCGCAAGGAGAAGTCATGGCTTTGGACTTCAGGCCGGTCAGCTTGCCTTCAATGTCGAAGTAACGGACCTCGCGGAAGTTGAACAGGTTTTCATAGAACTCCGCCCACTCCTTCATCCGGCCGCGATGCACGTTGTGCGTCAGGTGGTCGATGTAGGTGAGGCCGTTGCCCCGGGGATTAGCTTCCGTCCCTGGTATCGCGACGAAGTCCACGTCATAGATGCTGATGTCTCCAATCCCGCCGGCTGTGCCGTTTTTGCCGTGCCAACGGTCGACAAAGTAGATCAGCGAATCGCCGATCCCCTTGATCGCCGGAATATTCAGTTCCATCGGGCCGGTCTTGTTGTCAAAGCCCCAGGCGCCCATTTCCAGCGCGCGCGTGTATGCGTAGGCGGCGTCGTCGACGCGGAATGCGATCGCGCAAATCGACGGGCCATGCTTGCGTGCGAATCGCTGCGCAAACGAATCTTTTTCCGCGTTGATGATGAAATTGATTTCGCCCTGGCGGTAAAGCGTGACGTCCTTCTGGCGGTGCCGGGCGATTGCGGTGAAGCCCATTTGTTCGAATATCGCGCCCAATGCTTTTGGATCGGGCGCCGCATATTCGATGAACTCGAATCCGTTGGTGCCCATCGGGTTGTCCCAAGGTTGAAAATCCATCGCTGCTCCTAGTCAGATGTTCCAGTTGTCTGGATAGAGTATAGACAGGAGGGTGCGCCATTTTTTGCCTTTAATTCCTCCATTTTCCGCATCTGAGCAATAATATTGCGTCGATAATCATATTAGAGGTGTTTTGTGGCGAAAGTAGAACTGGACAAAACCGACCGGAAAATTCTCGCGATCCTCCAGAAAGATGGAAGACTGACCAACCAGGAAGTGGCGGAGCGCGTCAACCTGTCTCCTTCGCCTTGCCTGCGCCGCATCAAGAACCTGGAGGAAGCCGGTGTCATCCGCCAATACGTTGCCCTGCTCGACCCGGATAAAATCGGACTGGGGTTACTCGCTTACGTGAATGTGCGGCTGGAGAAACATAGCGATGGCGGAGCCGGGTCGCGCCCGCCGCGGGTTGATTTCGCTGCTTCGGTAGCTAACTGGCCGGAGGTGGTTGCCTGCTACGCGATGACGGGTGAGATGGATTATTTGCTACGGGTGCGCGTGGAGGACATGGGGCACTTTTCGCAGTTCATGATGGAGACGCTGTTGAAACATGCGGCAGTGGTGGACGTGAAGTCAAGTTTTGCGCTGCAGCGAATCAAGGATACGACCGCGCTGCCGCTGGTTTGAGGGGATGACGGCCTGTCATCTTTCCCTGAGGCGCGGCAACTTGCCCAGCCACTTGAATGCCGCCCTGGCATTCGCCTTGACTGTGTAATCAAACTGCGCGACCTGCTCGTCGACCGCCTCCCGCAAAACGGTGCGCGGATTCGCCGGGGGCAGTGTCAGGTAGGCGTCGGCCTCGCCGTAATCGCGATGGATTTCCATTCCGGCTTTCTTTGCGATATGGATCATCGTCTGGTTCGATGCCAGGCAATGGATGTACAAGGTGTCCACATCCTCATTGCGGCAATGAATTGCCGCCCGTTCGAACAGCTTGCTTCCGATGCCGCGACCGCGCGCCGACGCCGATACTGACGCGCCGAACTCGGCCACTCTCGCCTTCAACGTGGCATTGGCCACC
>JAQGMD010000358.1 GCA_028292565.1 Burkholderia sp.
CGGTGCGTGCATCGATGCCGCGTGTGGCAAGAGACGCTTCCAGCGCTGCAGCAATGATTGCTACATTTCCATAGCCGCCGCATTCTCCGACAAACCTGCCACCCGGCTTCAATGCGCGCCACACGCCTGCAATCACCTTGTCCGGTTCCTTCATCCAGTGCAGTGCCGCGTTGGAAAACACGGCGTCGAATTCGCCGTCGAATTGCAGGGCGTGGCCATCCATCACGCGCGCATCGAGGCCGAGCGCACATGCAGCCGCGATCATTTCCGCGCTGGCGTCGACGCCGATCACATTGCATCCGAGGTTAGCGAGTTTCCTTGTCAGCGGTCCGTCGCCGCAGCCGAGGTCGAGTATTGCCTCGCCCGCACGCGGCGCTAACAGCGCGACCACAGGCATGCCGAGATCGGAAACGAATCGTGCCTTTTCCGCGTATTGTTCGGGATTCCAGGTCTGGTTGGTTGGGACGGACATCTGTGCTCCTCTAAAAAATTTTCCTGAAATATGCCACACTGACAGAAACGTCGTCGTAGGGGGGGCAGCCCCCGCCCACCCTGCGGCCTACATTTCTACACGTTTTTTCACCGAACAGAGGGGCCGGTATGGCAACCATTATCAAGCATCGCAACATTAACATCATCACTATGGAACCGGGTGAAATCATCGCTGAACATTGCAAGCCGGGCGACATTGCGCTGGTGCAGCAGGACGATGGATGGTGGACGCATTTCATCGGCGATAACGGCGAGATCGAAAGTTACGATAAACCGTTCAATAGCTATAACGAATCGCTGTGGGCAGCGAAAGCCGCAGCGGAATTCTCTGCCAGTTCGTAATCACCGCTTAATATTCCCATGTGTATCGCCTTCGCATGATGTGGGGCGATCAACTGCAGCAGCTTCGCGTCGTCCTTTCACTCCCTCGCCTTATTGATCCAGTTTACCCACAACCCGGACAAGAAAATCCAGTGGCTCGGGCAGGCCAATCGCGGAGCCATGCGCGCGGACTAAAAGCGCAGTAAACGCTGCGCCGAAGGCTAGCCAAGCGCGCATTACAACTTATGCGATAGACTCTCGCCCACATTCCAATAATAGAGACAAGAAACTGCATGGAACACACGCACCTGCTGTCCAACACCGCTGTATTCATGGTCATCCTCACGCTGGTCTTCCTGCTTGCCGGTTTTGTCAAAGGTGTCGTCGGGCTGGGCCTGCCTACCGTAGCCATCGGCTTCCTCGGACTGATAATGGCGCCGGCCGAAGCGGCAGCGCTGCTGATCATCCCCTCCCTCGTCACCAATACCTGGCAGCTGGCGGCCGGTCCCAGCTTCAGGCAATTGATACGCCGGTTGTGGCCTATGCTGATATCGACCTTCTTCGGCACCCTCGCCGGCGTCGCGCTGTTCACCGGTGCGCAAACGGGTATTGCAACCGCGGTGCTCGGCGCCGCGCTGATAGTGTATTCGGCACTGGGCATGGCGCCGTTGCGCCTCGCGGTCCCTGCCCGGGCGGAGCCGATACTGGCGCCGCTGATAGGAGCCAGCACCGGCCTGGTGGCCGCGGTGACCGGCATGTCCGCGATCCCGTCCGTACCCTATTTGCAGGCGCTCGAGCTAGAAAAGGACGACCTGGTGCAAGCGCTGGGCCTTGCGTTCACGGTGACGACCATTGCGCTCGGGATCGGGCTTGCTTACGTGGGTACATTCCGCCTGTCGGTGGCAGGCACCTCATTCATTGCGCTGCTGCCCGCCTTGGGAGGCATGTTCATCGGACAACGGGTGCGTGCGCGTGTCAGCGCTGCAGTGTTCCGCCGTTGCTTCTTCATAGGAATGCTTGCCCTCGGAGCACACCTGCTGCTGAAGACGGTGCTCTGATCGCCTATGGAAATATCGTTAATAGCTATCGTCAGGTAATGCCTGTCTGCCAATTTCAACGCCTCTTTTAGTACGTTAAACTGTGGCCCTCCATCGCCGCGGCAAACCACCAGACCATGAATACATCCCATATTGAAAACGTCAATGTAACCTCGTTCGACCCGATGCCCACCCCGGAAGACCTGCACGCGCGCCTGCCAATTTCGCCGAGCGCAACCAGCGTGGTGATGCAGGGGCGCGAAGCACTCAGGAATATCCTCGACCGCAAGGACCCGCGCATGTTCATCGTCGTCGGTCCCTGCTCGATCCACGACCCGGTGGCCGGCCTTGACTATGCGCGCCGCCTCAGGAAGCTGCAGGATGAAGTCAGCGACACGCTGTTGCTGGTAATGCGCGTGTACTTCGAAAAACCGCGCACCACGACCGGATGGAAGGGTTACATCAACGATCCCGACATGGACGATTCGTTTCATGTCGATCGCGGCATGGAAAACGCACGCAAATTCCTGCTCGACGTATGCGAACTCGGCCTGCCGACCGCCACCGAAGCGCTCGACCCGATTTCGCCACAGTACCTCGGCGACCTGATCGCATGGACGGCGATCGGCGCGCGCACCACCGAATCGCAAACGCATCGCGAAATGTCCTCCGGACTGTCAACGCCGGTCGGCTTCAAGAACGGCACCGACGGCGATATCAGCATCGCTGTCAACGCTATCCTGTCGGCGTCGCATCCGCATTCCTTCCTGGGCCTTAACAGCCAGGGACGTGTTGCGATTGTGCGTACCAGCGGCAATCGTTACGGGCATGTCGTTTTGCGCGGCGGCGACGGCCGGCCAAATTACGATACCGTCTCCGTCGCCATGGCGGAACAGGCGCTGGCCAAAGCCGGGCTGCCGGCCAATATCGTGGTCGACTGCTCGCATGCGAACAGCTTCAAGAACCCGGAATTGCAGCCATTGGTGATGGCGGACGTCGTCAACCAGGTCCGCTTCGGCAACAAGTCGCTGGTGGGCGTCATGATTGAATCCAATATCGTCGCCGGCAAACAGTCGATTCCGGAAGACCTGTCGCAACTCAAGTATGGCTGCTCGGTCACGGACGGCTGCGTCGGATGGGATACTACCGAAAAAATGATCCGCGACACCGCAACGCAGCTACACGGCGTATTGCGCGAACGTGTCTGATCCGTAGGGCGCATCTCAATGCGCCCCGGGTCACTTCACCTCCTGCATCTCCCGCGCCGGTTCGATGTGATGCAATATCTCCGCATCCAGCACCTTTCCGTGCTCATCGTGGTACACCATCACCCGCCGGGCTTTCTGCCACGCCGACACTTCCTCGGTCAGCAACGCCGAATGATCGGCAAGTTCCTGCAGTTGCGCCGGCAGCCGGCGCGTACGGCGCCTGGCTTTACGGAAGCGCAGGTAATTCAGCCCGGACCAGACCAGCAGGCCGCTGCCGGAAATCGATACCGATCCGATGAGGAAGAAGACGATACCTTCGCTTTCAACCACGGTCAGCGCCGACGGAAACAGCAGGGAGTTGTCGGCAATGACCGGATCGGGTGACCAGGATGTCATCGGCAACAGTGGGGCCAGCAACCATAACCATAGCGCCCATAGTAGTGCGGTAAGCAACGTCCTGCCCAGTCTGGTCGGCAAGGTACACGCCACGTCTTGATCGTATATAAGCTTCATCGGGTAACTCTCTTCTCAGTGGGGATGATCTTCAGGACCGAGGTATGGTTGTCGCCTTCGATTACCTTGAAATCGGGACCACCCGCCTCCCGCAACACCGGCTGGTGCAACCCGCGATCGGGACTCGCCCATACCGCCCTCGACCCACGCTTGCGCAGCAATATCATCGGCACGGAACAGATCGTGGTGCACATGATCAGCATCCAGTAAGCAAACGGATACCAGATCACCCAATACGCCTGCCGGAATAATTTTTGATCGTAGCGATAGTCGAGGCACATGCTGAACAGGAATTGCAGCAGGCATGTGCCGGCGATCAGCACACCGTGCCAGCCCGGCACCATGCTGACCTGCCAGGCCGGCGGCAATGTCGTGAACTGGCCGGCGACCCATAGCAGCAAGAGCAAGCCTATCGAATAGGCCCAAAGTACCGACGTGATGTATTCGCAATAGATCAGCCACATCAGTCGCATGCGCCACCGGCCGAAGATATAGCTGTATTTGCGGATCACCTGGAGCCCGCCCATCGCCCAGCGCAAACGCTGCTTCCACAGGCCGCGCAAGGTCTCCGGCATCAGGATCCAGCACACGCCGTGGGGTTCGAAACGTACATCCCAGTGATTGGTTTGCAGCTTCCAGCTGATATCGATATCCTCGGTCAGCATGTCCGGACTCCAGAAGCCGACCTGCAGCAGTGCGCGGCGGCGAAACATGACCATCACGCCGGATACCGTAAATATCCTGCCGTAGATGCGCTGCGCGCGCTTGGTCAACCCCACAATCGACGAGAATTCGCCGACCTGCACACGTCCCAGCAAAGTGGAGCGCGTGCGAATCCGTGGGTTTCCCGTCACCGCCCCGACCCGCGGGCTCGATTCGAAATGTGCCAGCATCCACGGAATGGCATTGCGATCGACCACGGCGTCGCCGTCTATGCATAACAGGAACTCTGCCTTCGCAATCAATGCCGCGGTCGTCAGGCCGACCGCCTTGCCCTGGTTTTTTGCCTGGTGCACGACACGCAACCTCGGATAAGCCTCTACCAGTTCATCGAGTATCGCGCCGGTCCCATCCAGGCTTCCGTCATTGACGCAAATGATCTCGTAATTCGGATAGTTCAAGAGCGACAGCGCATGCACCACTTCCCTGACGTTGTCCTCCTCGTTGTAACAGGGCACGATGATCGAGACGAGCGGCGTGCCGACCAGCTGGGACAACGGGGCCTGACGCACAGATTGGTTACGTTCATAGCGCCAGAAATACATGCCGGCGCCTACCATCCATACATAGGCCATGAAGATCGGATAGTAGAACGTGAAGTTGAACAGCATCGCGGGAAATTCTTGCGTCATGGTCACCGCCGCGCAGGATGGGTTTCGACCGAAATCACCGTCTTGATCACCGATTCATCCGGTTGGTTGGCACGATAGTCGTCAGGGGCATACCCAAAGTTTTGTGCGCCTGCCAGGTGCAACTGACGCAACTGCACCGCCAACGTTTTAACTGGAACCGGTCTGCCGGTTTTCCCGTCGCGGCTCTGCAACTTGAAGATTGTCTTCGGCAAGGCGCCGGGTGTAGCTTTCACTTTGCGCAGCAATTTGCCGGGCGACTGTTCGGGATTGTCCTCTCCTTCGACGGTGGACATCACCGTCACCACGATGTAATCGTAGAGCGGCACAAAGCTTGGCAGGCTTTGCGCAAACCCCTCCTCTGATTCCGGCTCCAGTACTGGGCGCGCATGGAGGACACGTGCGGTGAGCAACGCGGGATTGTACTGCCGCACCGAATCGGCGAGGCGAAGCGTGAAGTCGTTGATGTATGCGGTCTTCTTTTCTGTCCAACGTCGCCGCAGCGCAGGATCGCGACGAATCTCTGCACACGAATCGGTCAATTGCCACTGCTCGCGGTAGAAG
>JAQGMD010000373.1 GCA_028292565.1 Burkholderia sp.
TTTCTACAACCGCCAGCGACGTCATTCGCGCCTTGGCTACGTATCGCCAGCGTCATTCGCCGAGAATTTCAACAAAAAGGCGCTGGCTGCTTGAAACGGACGTGTCCACTATTGACAGTACACCTCATATCTGAATAACCTGATCGAACAGGACCATCGGAATGTGCACCTGCGGACCGCTTCCCTGCCGGGATTCAAACGATTCAAGTGTGTGGCAACGACTATCGCCGGCATCGAGCTGACGCACCGGATTCGAAAAAGCCATGGAGCCGCGCTACGCCGACTCCATGCTTTCTCGTAGCCTGAGCACGAAAGCTGGCAAGTCGAGCCCCAGGCGTTCTTCCAGCCGGGCAGCGCGTTCGGACAAATCGGCCCACACCAGTTTGCGCAAATCCTTGAACAGGATCAGAACCCGCTGATTCTCGATAACCGGAATTGTCAGCACTGCTGGAAATATTCTTCTCAACATGCGTAGGTGCGCATCGCACCAAGCGTCATCCTGCAAATAAAGATTGAGGGCCATCATTCCTTGCGCTCGCAAGGCGCGATGGCAGCAACGATAAAAATCCTCATGCGCCAGCGATTCGGAAATTTTGTACGCGTGGTCGTAACCGTCTGACAGAATCACGTCGCAGCTTTGCGGATGGCTCTCAATGTATGCGCGACCGTCCCCGACTACTACCGATAGCCGGGCGTCATCGGCCGGCAGCCCGAAATAGGTGCGGCTGATGTCCACCATCCGTGGATCGATCTCCACTGCCACAATCCGTGTGCCTGGCATCCGTTTGTGGGCGAACTTGACCTGCTGCCCGCCACCGAGACCGATCATCACCATATCTCTGGGCTCGGGCATGAACACCAGTAACGACATCATCGAAATGGTATACGCGGACACCAATGCATCCGAGGCTTCAATTTTCATTATGCTATGCGCCGTAGATTCGTCATCTTGCTGCATCAAATACCGGTAGCCGTCCCGGTCAACCACCCGGTAGTTGCTGCCTTCAATCGCATATTCGGTTGTAGTCATTCTTGCCATCCCAGAGAAGTAGCCGATTTTCTGACGCTTGCTCACTATAAGTGGAGTGCGCGACGCCTCAAGTTCACGAAACCACAAGAATTTTCCAGCCGAAGAGTTGTGGATTACTTTGCAACTAAATAGCTGGCGCAGCCAATAGTCCAGCCGTTCTATATGGTGGTATCCAAATCCCTGGTTGCGGACGCAGTCGAGAAACTGCGGCAGGGCTATCATTAAATTGGAGAGCCGCGGCGAATTCATGCGGTTGTTTACGAAATGGTGTGCAATAGTCGCGGTGATGGTTCCAGTACAGTACGGCGTCTAAAAATTGGAGCGCTGGAAGGCCAGGGGCGAACCGTAGATCATCTACGCGCGACGATACCAGCCATTCCGCCACCTATTTTTATAGAGCCATTTGGAACGTCGGCTCGCGCGAGGAAAGACACGCGCTCAACATGGAACCTTTTCGCCCCTCGTGTCACCTATATGGTGCTTAGGAAACTCAGTCGCGATCGTCAAACCGGCTAGCCGACCGCCTGCGCCTACGATGGTTCTCGCAGATGAATGAAGAGGCTGCCTCTCTTCCGGACCTGCGCAGCGATCTCGCATACCGGCACGAACGAACACAGCGATGAAACCGGATTACCTCATCTATGTAACCAGGAGAGACCATGCTGCAAACACCTACCGTGCAACGTCGCCACCAACCGGCCCCGGTCGCCGACTTTGCCCGGTTCCGGCAAACATGGGCGGAGATCGGGCTGACAACGCTGCCGGCAAACCGCGGCGCTGCGGAAGCCGCGGTGCAGAAGGTATACAAGACTGCGGGACTCGACGCGCCGGCGAAGATCGTGTGGTGCTCTTCTCCGTTTTCGCTCGCGCTCGCGCGCGCGGTCTCGATTGATCCCGGGTTCCTTGAATGTGTCATTGCCGAAGTATGGGCACATGTTAAGAAGAGCAATGGATCGGGCCTGAAAGACAATATTGCGGACAGCTTCCGCAGCAGTATGAGACTGTTCGATACCGCCGCCGTCAAGCAAGAGCTGGCCGACGCAGTCAAGAAGAGCGTGGCAGCCAAAATGACCCAGCGCCTGACTGAAGGCATGAAAGAACATATTCGCCCCAGCGTACTCGGCAGCGTATGGGAAAGCACCTGGAACAGTGTGTGGGACGGCACCTGGAGTTGCATTTGGCATGGTATCGAGAGCGGCCTGCGCAAAGCCATCGAGGCACAGGACAATAGCCTGATGGACCAGAGCGTTACAAACAGTCTCAAAGACTGGGTCGGAGATGCAGTCAAAACCGCCATATGGGAAAAGGCAATGGACCAGTCCTGGGCCAATATCCGCAACAGCGCCGGCAGCAAGATCAGGGTGGCGGCATGGAACGATCTGTGGTGCGTGCTGCAGGCTTCTATCTGGGAAAACGTTGCCCTGCCGATCGGCGAATGTGTGAAAGCGGGCGGCAACAACAGTACGCAAGCGAGCTGTTATGGCCAGCATGATGCCTACTGGCAGGCTTTCTACGCCTACTTTCGAGAAAAGGAAAACCTTGTCGCCGAAACCGAACCCGTATCCGGCCTGCTCGATATCGCGCAATCAGCCGGCTGGTTTGTCCCGCATACACGCATATGCTGGATCAGTGAGCGACCGCTGAAGCTGTCGCTCAACCCAGATAACAAATTGCACGCGTCCGACGGGCCTGCGGTGGTGTACCCCGATGGATGGAGTGTATACGCGCGCGATGGCGTGCTGCACTTTCCGCAACAAGGTATGCCCGATTCCGTGAGCGCTCCCGTCACTAACTGATCCAATTGAAAACAAGAGAATATCCATGTCTATTACAACCCGATTCAACCCTGCATCTACAGCCAGCTTGGCGCCACTGCCGGAGGTCACGGCGAAGCCTTCGGAAACAGTGCCGCCGAAGAAGGCAACGCCAAATTCGGATTCAAAATCGACGGCTCCCCAGAACGGTTCCCGGGCGCTAGCGCATTCTTTACGGTCGAAAATGAAAGCACCAAAAGGTGCGCCGATCGGCGCGAAGGATTACGCACTGTTTGGCGTGAAAACAATGCAGGAAATGATAAGCACCGTCGCAACGGCCGCAATATTCAACAGCGGAGAAAAGGGGGAGCGTGCACGACAGATTACCGGCACCAGTGACCTGCCCGGAAAAACCGTTATCGGTTTCGGTGGGCACACGCTGGAGGCCGAACTGCGGCTTTTTCACGGAGCGAAGGCGCCCGGATATGGTATGGGCGCAGCGTAGCCGGAGCTGCTGTTGCGCCGGTGTGAAGTTGACGCAGCGGCGTCCCCGGTTCGTCTTCGATGTATTGGTCGGGTACGCGTTTGAGTAAGAGCGGATTCCAGCAGGTTCCGGGCGCATGCACTTGCTCTTCCGTACTGACCTGGTGCACTGCCGGGGCGACGCGACCAGGCTGTGATGCAGCCGTGCAGGCGGTGTTGGCAACGTTGGTCGCAAATCGTATGGGTTGACCCGATTTGAAAAGTGGCGCACTTGGCCGGCCATCGGGTTCAATTTTCAGTTCATATGATTCGCGCTCGACGCAACGCGACCCACTCGTGAGGCGAGCGCGTGAAGGCTGGAATTAAATCTGGAAATCGGATTATTCATGGCTCATATTCCTTTCGAACGTCATACGCATCCATTCTGTTTCGGGATATGGCGGCAGAGGCGTTTTAGTTCCGCGGTTCGATCATGATCAGCGTACATGTCTCAGCGGCTGTCGGGCATCTTCTCCGGCGTCACCGGTTCTGGCACCAGGTGAATCGGGCGTGGCCACCTTCCGGCGGGTTGCAGGCGTGCCGTACACGAAATGGGGAACAGTTGCCGCACCAAGTACCACCTATTCTTGCATTTCAATCAAGAGGTCAATCATGACTAAAATTTTTTCGCCGATCCCAAACGGATATACGCAGCACGGTCTGGGCGGACAATCCGAACCGGCGCCGGCCAACAAAACTCGGGCATTGGGCTTGGAGGAAAGATTTCCGTTCCGGACGTCTCTACCGGACAACGGGCGTGATGCAAACCGCACGGTGGGGCCCGCGCTTACACACCACCGGCGCGGTAGCAGGGAGTACCTATTGGCGCGGCTCGATTCACTGAAGCGTCCGCCGACGCCGAACACTTCGCCTGCCTTTCCTTCACAAAGTCCTGGCAATGGCTACCCGCAACTCGACCGCCGCGACTCTGGCTACGGCTCTGGCTACGGCTCTGGCTACGGCTCTGGCGCTGCCTCCCCCCTGTCGCCTCATCCAGCGCACCATCTGATGACGCCGCCGCCGCTGAAGCCTAAGCCACCGCAATATATGATGACGCCGCCGCCGCTGAAGCCTAAGCCGCCGCAATATATGATGACGCCGCCGCCGCTGGAGCCTAAGCCACCGCAATATATCGGGGCGCCGCTGCAGCCTCAGTCACCGCAATATATGATGGCACCGTCACCATCGCTGCTAGCCATTTACGGGTTACCTGGCGCCCCTTCAACACCGTTGCTGTTCCGGGGCGGCAGGCTTGGTGCGCCGCCACCGCCTCCTCCGTGGATATCGACTCCCGGGGTGCCCGTTGGCGCTCCAAAACCGCTGCTGTCCCCGCGCGGCGGGTATGTCGCTTCGCTTCCGCCGAGACCGACTTACGAGTTGCCCGTCGGCCCTTCAACATGGCTCACGTCCCCTGGCAGCAGGTATGGCGCAATTGTGCCGCCTGTGCCACCCATTGTGCCGCCTAAGCTACCCATTGTGCCGGAGCAAGGGCCGCCGCATCTGTTGGCGCCATCCTTAAAGCCTAAGCCTCCGGAATATCGGCCTACGCCGGAAATTCAAATGCAGAAACCGACTCGGCCGCAAGTTCATCCGTTCCTGGCGGAACAGCCGTATATTCCGCCATCTCTCAGGCCAGGATTTCAGCCGCAAAATCCGGTGTCAATACGTGCTCTGTCATCGGGTTCGCAGCAGCCGGAACTTCAAATGCGGAAACCAACTCGGCCAGCTCAAAAGGTCCTTGCGGAAAACGCTGCGCCG
>JAQGMD010000378.1 GCA_028292565.1 Burkholderia sp.
TTTCTACAACCGCCAGCGACGTCATTCGCGCCTTGGCTACGTATCGCCAGCGTCATTCGCCGAGAATTTCAACAAAAAGGCGCTGGCTGCTTGAAACGGACGTGTCCACTATTGACAGTACACCTCAGGCTAGCGAGTCCGGATTTTTGAAGCGGATTGCACAAGCGATCACCGAACATCTCGTTGCAAAAGCTCGCCACTGATTTTAAGGCGTATGGCGCGTCGTTACACCGATCGCCTTATCAGGCCCTGTTTCTGGTCCACTCCAATGTCGCGGCCTACAAGTGCGCCTCCACCGCGCCTCCCCACTCCCTTCGCCCGATATTTTTGTTCTTAACGCGTAAGTAGCGTGGGCGCTCACGCGAAATGTTTTCGATTCCCACAAGAAAGTGGGAACAAAAGTTTACGGCACTACCACCTATCCGCACAACAAGCAAGCGTCAATCTAGGCAGCATTAACTAGAGTCAGGACCCACATGAGTACAGGCTACGCAGGCGGCGCAAATTCAAGCGGCGCACTCGAGTATATGAATGCATCGGGCATCACACGTATTGGTGCAAGGGCTACTTTTTTGGCAAGACCAGTTTTACCGACTCACCCATGCATGTCCCCACGCCGTAAGCAGCGGCTATGAGAAAAAAGGAAAAACTCCATCATGAAACAGAAAACAATTATCGGCGTCGTCACACTCCTGTTCGCCGGCGCGACATTCGCGCAGGGGCCTGAGCTTCGTACAAGCTACGCGCTGACCCAGCCTGTAAAATTTGAGACAGGTCCGGTTACTGCCAAATCCAATTCCAGATCGACGGCGAGGGCCTCATCGTCAAGCCGCGGTGGGGCCGCGCAGGGTGTGGGCAGCCAGGGTCAGTCGACGTCGATCGACAGCCATGCAACCTATCAGGCCCAGGCGCGCAATCCCGTATCGAGCGCGCTCGCGCCGGCCATTACAAGCAGCAACGACACATGCATGGGTTCCACCTCTATCGGCGCGAGTGCAGTGTCTTTCGGATTCAGCGCCGGATCGACCTGGACGGACGAGAACTGCGTGATGCTCAAGAATTCCCGGGAACTATGGAATATGGGATTCAAGGGCGCCGCTCTGGCTCGACTGTGCATGGATCCGCAGAACAAAGAAGCGCTGGAATCCACGGGTATCACTTGCCCTGCCCGGCATCAAACTACGACCACAGGTTCAGGCACTTCCGCCAACAATACGTCGACGAGCAGCACCACGCTCCTGCAAGCCGATCCCTATCGTTACTAGTCGCCAGTCAAGGATATCCCGTGAAAACCATATTCAGCGCTATGTTGCTTGCCGGCGCATGCCAGGTCGGCTTTGCAGCGGAACCCAACGCCCTGTCAGGTGTGGGGCAAATGATTACTCCGGCCGCACTCGAGGCGGAGCGCATTCTTTTTAGCCCGGGTACGCCGGGCAATGCCACCACGGCGGGGACAGAAACCGCCCGTATCGCTGTTGTTGACGGCTTGTATCACGTGCCTAACCATTTGCCCGGGTTTCCGACGGCCGCAACCCTCTGGCCGAGGGAACTGCCGGTGGAATGCGACCGCGATCCTGCCGCCGGCGCGGCAACCTGCATTGGTTATCAGGGGCATGCCGCGTTGGGGCGGGGGGAATATATCTTTATGCGCCCGTACGTAAGGGTGGTGGCGCGGCCGGCACGCCCTGAACCCTTGGCGCCCCCGCCGCAGCCTGTTGCCACCAAAAAGCCGCTGGGTTGACATGATCATCGTAAGTCTGACTGCCGCGTCGATCTGTTTCGCGGGATCGTGTTACCCGGCGCTCGTCGGAGACAACACGCCGGCCGGGACATTTATCCTTTCGCAACAGGTGGTGAAGGATCCCGGATATGGAGGGGATGTACTGGTGTACCGGGAAAACGACAGGTATCTCTGGGCGATTCATCGAGTGTACACCGTCAATGCCGAGGAGAATCGAGAGGAACGTCTCCGGTCCCGACGCGCTGAGCAGCGGCGCGCCGTCACCAAAGGGTGCATCAACGTCATGCCTGAGGTATACGAACGGCTGGTCGATTGCTGCAGCAGGGACGTGCTCGTCATCAATTGAACACCGACGCCTGCTACGACGGGTTGCATTCGGGTGTGACCGGCATGTAATGACCGCTGCCTGGATTTCTTCGTTCTTCTGCCTTCAGCATCGAGCCGCGGCTGTGGTGCAAATTTCCGGTGCGGAGACAAAGCTGCAGGTGGCCGCTGTTTCAAACATGCAGCGAGCATCGCATTTCAGGCTGCGGGCGCAGTCTGCGATTGAAGGTGCAATTGGCCGAGCAAAAACTGGCCTTTGGGAATCCGATCCGTCATCTCGGTGCCGGCGATAGTCGTTGCCGCACACTTGCATCGTTTGAATCCAGGCATGGGAGCGATCCGCAGCTTTATGTTCCGGTGGTCCTGTTCGATCGTGTTGTTCAAGCACTTCGATGATCGCAACGTCGTTTCTTTTGGCACCTCGCCCTCCTCCTGCATTTCGGGTAGTGCATGGTGCGAGGCGACATAACCGTCGAGCAAGATACTGGACGGCGCCATGGCTTGCGACTTGACAGCCTTACGCACAAACGCCTTGGCCGCAGCAACGTTGCGACGTGCGCTGAGTCGGAAATAGACCGTCTTGCTCTTCCGGTCCACGGTCCGGTACAGATATATCCACTGACCACGGATCTTCACATACGTCTCGTCCACACGCCAAGCCGAACCGGCAGAAGTGGGCATACCGATTCCAGCGCTTCTCGAACTCGGGCACGAAGCGCTGTACCCAACGCAGAATCGTGGCGTGCGATATCGCCAAGCCGCGCTCGGCCATTATCTCTACGAGATCACGAGATGAAAGTTTTAGCGCAGGTACCAGCGCACACACAGAATGATGGTCTCCTGCTCAATTTGACCAGCTCTTCGGATGGTTTTGCGCTTCCCATACCGCTCAAATCGAACGATTCTAACCGACGGCGCTATTTGCACCAGAGCCCAATTCAGGAACTGTTCGCATCCGATCGCCACTCACGGCGGACGCGGTGGATTTCACCCCATAACTGACCAGAACTGAAATTCAACAAAAGGAAAATCATGAGGCCCGGACCTTTACTTTCCCATCTGCTCACGCTCGGTGCTGCCGCAGGCACATTCGCGGGGAAAACCACAGCGGGAGAACCCGCAAAGCCATCCACTGCCGGAAGCGCGGACACAGGATTGCCTGCGGCGAACAAGGTAAATGATGGACGGGGAGCTTTTTTTCGATCGCTCGTCGATACTGGCCCCGCGGACCTTTCCCGGCTTCCCTTCAAGTACAATAGCCGACCCGGCGGACGGGCAGCCAAAAGATTTAACCGTCAGTTTCAGAATGACGTATTAGCCGCGCCGGGAAGCGTGCATGCAAGCAGAAGCGATCTCGGACTGAGACCAGACAACTTCGTCATGACCGATCTGGGCGGGGAAGGAGAAAAGACCACCGGCAACGGGTTCAAGTTTGGAAGTTCGCATGCTATCAACATCAATGCAAACACGGAAATTTCCTCAACGCCGATCGATGTTTCCTTCGAGCTGGGTGGTCCTTCCGTGCATGTCGTTCATGGCTATATTCCAAACTTGATTCGCCCTTCCGAAGAGTGGCTTGCGCCGGATGCGGATGTCGAGAAACCGCTTCCTTTATCAGATGATTTCTCCAACCTCACGATCATGGAGAATGCGCCGCTCAACGCGAAGAACGTCGAAGAGATCGCGCGCATCACCGATAAAAACGGATGGATCTTTCTTGCATTGTCGGACTACTTTGAAGAGAACGTCCAAAAACTGGCGGATACGCACAATGGCGGCAACCTCGTGACATTCCCGGGCGAATATGGATTCAGCCGCTACGTGATTCCACCCGCCATACGTGCAGGCGATCCTTCGCTTGGTCCGATATTCCAGGACGTCAACGGCCACAACGTTTTTGCCATCGTTCGCAACCTGCAGTCCACGGACGGGACCGTAGCGACCGAGGCCAAGCGACAGGTTGCTGCCGGACTTGACGTTCTCAGGCAGGCCCTGCAAGCAGCCCCACAAGCCGCCTTGGGTGAGCTCACTCGAAGGTTCAAACTGGTTTCCCGCTTCGTCGAGAACCAGCAATCCGACGGATCTTCAACTTCCGGCGAGGGCGGTTCGCTGTTCAATCCCACCTCTGCCGAAATGCTCTCCATCCTGACTACCGCAGCGCTTGCTGTTTTCATCGGCCAGCGTGCTCTGGCCCGGAAGCGTTCCACTCCCCCTGACGCGCCCCCGCTGGACCTGATCAAGTTGCTTGAACTGCAGAAAGATATGCTGGAACCCGGCATCCATTCGACGCCCAATGATGCCGGTTCCATACCCAGCATTTCAGGGGTCCTCGAAAGAAACCGGTTGCTCCAACTTGAAAAAGCGGTTCTGGACCTGGGCATCCGTTCGAACAGCGACCGCGCCCGCCCCATGGCCAACATTTGGGAAGCTTTCGGAAGCTGATCGGGATGCCGAAACCGGGCCGGGCATGCCGAACAGGGTGACGCAAGCGATACGAAGGTCGCGTCGCGCTTCCTGTTTGCACGTAAGCGTCCTCTCAGCCTTTCGCTCCTCACTCTGGATGGAATTATCCTGTCAACGCATAAACCAGAAGCACAGCAAGGGCGCGCGACTACCAATTGAGCCGGTGTTTTCCTCGGTATCGCGATGTCGCTGCTCATCCGGCGCCTGCAGGTAACTGCTGGTCGTACTGATCGATTTATGGCCCAGGTTGTCGCGCACATGCCGCAGGTCCATGGCGCTCTCAGTCATAGGGGAGCCGGCGGTGTTGGCGCACTACGAAAATAGTCGGGGAAGCTGACCAACCCTTACGCTACGATCCACAGATCCGGAAGCGATATCGTGAAATCGACGCACAGGGCGCCAAATTCAGACTTCCTCGGGCTGCTCGATCATCTCGTCGGTTGCTGCATACTTAAGTTGGTGACGCAACCAGTCTTGTGCGGCGGCCGGAGTATCTTTCAAGCGCTGCTCAATCGCCACCCTTTCCCGGTACTCGGCAGCGTTCGCCGTGATGGTCCAGACTGAGTCCACACCCGTGCCCTCGACCTGTTTTCGCACGGTCGCAGCGATTGTGCAGTTCAGATTCCAGGCGCGGGGCATCATCACTCCAGATCGTGGCATGATGAACGTCGAACTCGCACGGCACCGACGCGTCACCAAGTTCTTTGATGCGGTCTAGCGGTTCGAGCCCGCGTGTCATTCCGGACTTCACGCTTGTTCTTTGCATCCAAGTTACTGTTTTTTCATATTTCTCGGCTTTGCTTTGAGCCTGTAGTACGGATAGGCGACGTTTCCGGCATTGCGGCGTCGCGAATGGTTTGAGCTTCTTGTGTCGCGATGTCATGGAGAGCTTTGACAGATCGCCACAACTGGTTCTGCCGTGGCAGCCGCGTCGCATACATCCTTATGTTAATCAACGCGGAAAGAGAGAAACCGTCACGCACTGCTCCCTTCTTATTCGGTAGGGGAACTGTCACCATGTCCTGGTCGGCTCTCATGTTCGGCTGGGGCGGCAACGCGAGGTATGGATGTTTTAAATCCAGAGAAGGAAATGCCATATTGGTCAATCAGAGCGCCAGCAACAGGACAGGCGACGCATCCAATTTCTTTTTTCCAAAGTGACGTTCATCAATCTGGAATCGCTTCACGCATGCACCGAAGGCACTGATTTTTGTTCGGCCCGATGTTTTTTCATCACATTGCAGACCCATTTATCCTCAATTCGTGCAAGTGCAAGTGCAAGTGCATGAAGACGTTACGCCGCTCCGGGCCAAAAAAGACATTGGCGTCAACAACGGCAAGCGGCACGGGACTGACCGATGTCGCCGATTCCCGAACACTCCTGGTCGCATCACGCATCATGATTTTGGCGGGTCCGGAATGTCCATCCAGCTCATCATCGTCGAGGCCAAGTTCGTTACTGGCGTTGACGATAGATTTCATCGCTCGCGCCTGGCGCGCGTTCATCTGCCCCTTTGTACCGCGGTATTGCATCCTTCGGTAAATGGCGGTGGCCCATTCCTTTTCGACGTCAAGGTCCCGCGAGCAGCGTGCGTATTTCAAACAGGAGTAGGAAAACCGGTAAAAATTGGTATACGGTTTCAAACGGTTAACGTTATTATCCACGCAATTCAGCATTTTTGATTTTTTTTCTAAAATGCTGATGCGTTTGAAATTGACTAGGAATCGCTATGCCCGATCACCAAGGATCAGTACAGGATAAGCTGGCCGAACTGGAGCAGGTCTCGCTCGACGATCTGGCCAGGGTAGCAGAGGATGCGCGCAGCGTGCTAGACCAGGTGCACAAGCTGATGCAGCAACCCAACCCGACCAAGGCACCGCCGACGTTTAGCAGCCCCTATATTGCGGAGCTTTGCAAAGTTGATAAGACCCAGATTCGCCACTTATCAGAAAAGCACGGCCTACCGTATGGCAAGAAAATTCCAGGGTCGAAAGCACATGAATACTCGCTCGAGGATGTAATTCTTTGGTCGCGCACGATTGGGCAATGGCCGAGTCGACCCGAAGACAAGCCCGGCCTGGCGATCGCGGTTGTCAATTATAAAGGCGGCGTCGCGAAAACCAGCACCGCGATCGCCCTGGCGCAAGGGCTGACCCTGCGCGGGCAGAAAGTGCTGCTGGTCGACCTTGACGGCCAAGGCACCGCGACCCAGCTGTGCGGCCTCAATCCGGAAGAGCATGTAGACGAAGAGCGGACCATCATGCCCTTCGTCTACGGCGACCAGCCTGATTTGCGGTATGCGGTGCAGCCCACCTATTGGAGCAACCTGTCATTGATTCCCGCATCCAGCATTATCCTGGCCGCGGAATTCGCACTGCCAGGACGCGCGGTGCGGGAACCGGGACTGGATTTCTGGAATGTCATCAAGCGCGGTATCGAACCGTTGCGCAAGGACTTCGACGTCATCATTTTCGATACGTCTCCCAGCCTTTCTCACCTCACCATGAATGGCATGCTGGCCGCCAACGGACTGGTGATGCCTTGCCCACCCGACGCGCTCGACTTCGCCTCCAGCGTCCAGTTCTGGGGTTTGTTTGCCGAACTGGCGAAAAGCTTCAAGAAATACGATACCGGACTTGCCTCTAAGCAATACAACTTCATGACGGTGGTAATGACAAAGGTGCAACCGACCGATGGGCATCGCCTCGTCCGGCCATGGATGAAGCAAGCCTATGGCAGGCATGTGAACATGATCGAGATTCCGGAAAGTGCCGCTGCCCGCATGGCGTCAGCCCAACTGAAAACCATCTACGACCTCAGTAAGCCGGATGGTACCGCTGAGGCGTACCGCCGCTTCAAAGAACCGATGGACAAGCTGTGTGACGAAATTCTGGAAAAGATTGCTCTTTCCTGGAGGACATAATGGCAGGCAAAAGATTCGAACAGTTATCTGCGTTGACGGCTGGCGTCGTCCCCTCGAAGGAAAGCCCCAGCGAACCATCCAAAATCCGGAGTGCTCCGGGGCAGGTCATGGAATTTGCGTTGCAGCGCGACCAAGCGGTCAAGCGCGCCGAAGAGGCAGAGTCGAGGGCGAGGGAGCTTGAGGACCAACTACGCAACGCCAAGACAGCAGGCGGCGCGTCGGAACTCAATCTCGATGAGTTGCATGAAGTCGAAGGTCGCCGCCGCGTCCTGATGCCGGAAGAATATGACGACCTCAGAAACAATCTGGCGCATAACCCGCTCGCCACCCCGATCACCGTCCGGGTGCGACAGGAAGGCGGATATGAAATTGTGTCCGGCCACAACCGCGTACAGATTTACCGGGAACTGGGCCGCGAGAAGATAAAGGCGTGGCTCGCGGAAGCGTCCGACGACGAAGCGGAAGACCTGGCGTTCTTCGCCAACGCGCTCGCGGCGAAACTACCCGATTACGACAAGTACCGCGGGTATAAGCGGATCATGGCTAAGCACCCTACCCTGCAGCAAAACGAACTGGCGCAGCGGGTAGGGATCTCGGCCAGCCAACTGGATCGATTGCTGGCATTCGACGCCCTCCCGCCGGCGGCACATGACATTCTTATCAGGCAGCCGCAACTGGTTGGCGCAAATGCAGCGGAAAAGCTCGCTGCCCTGACCATGAAGGAAAAAGGCGCGCACGTGTCCGAGGCGTTGACCAAGCTCGCGTCGGGTGAGATCAAGCAGGAAGCGGAAGCGGTCCGGTACGCGACCACGGCAGGGGCACAAGCAAAGCCAGCGATAGCGCCCGCGATGCGGACGTTTAAGCTGGGCAAAGCAAACTATGCCACGCTGCGACAAGTGAACAAAACCGTGCGAATTGACTGCGCGAGTGAAGACGAGGCAAAGGCGATCAATCAGGCAATCCATGAGCTGATTGAACAGCGTCTCGAACAGCTAAAAACCAGGTGAATTGTGTATCCCTAGTAGGGATCGCTTAAAAATCAACCACTTAGAAAAAACGACGATGGAGAAGCCGCGATGACCACATAGTAATCAATTCTACGTGGCAGAAAGCAAAGAGCCCGGCGGGAACCGGGCTCTTGCTGCACAGAGTACTTGGGATAAGCAACTCGTTAGCTGACAATTTCGAGTCTATCCGTAAGCCCTCCAAAGTGCAAGCCGCCACAGCCATTTTTTGCACACTTACGGAGAATTTCGTGTGATTCACGAAACAGCCGGGGTTTAATTCGCCCTTTCCTCTCCCGTGTGCGTTCTTCAACACTTTGCGGCCGTCTGTGGCCTGTGGAGGGAGTTCGTGCGTCCGTACACTCTCGAAGAAGTTATTCAACCGTACAAGAAGTATCCGAGGACCATCCAGAATGCGATTCTGCTGGCCCACACCCACCCTGCCTTCCTGACGTTGACCAAGTGCACGCGCAAAGTGCTTTATGCGTTGCTGACCCGCGCCTGCCAGCACGATGGCTGCCGGCCCATCAAGGCGCGCATCGACCGCCTCGCCCTCGAAGCCGACGTCTCCGACAAGACCGTCCAACGCGCCATCGCCATCTTCCGCAAGATCGGCTGGGTGGAGCAAGCAAACCGGCGTTCGGAATTCGGCTTGTTCTGTTCCCGCCAGTACCAATTCAGCCCTGCCTTGTGCGCGCTGGTTCGGCTCCCCGTGGCCCAACAGGTGGGCGAAATTGGGCCGCAAGAGACAGAAATGTCCGATGGTGCTATATACATAGACCTTACTTTTAAAGAAGATCAACGCCAGATTTCGATCAAAGAGCTCAAGGGCAAACCCGTCGATCTCCCCGACGCGCTGCAGCAGGCCAGCGACGAATTTTTGATCCGCCCTACCGGCATCGCGAAACTGCGCGGGATTGCACGTTCTGCCGGCCATGAACTCGAGCACATCGTGACCGTCGCCAGGCAGTACATGCACCGCGTCAGCGCCTCCGGAAACCGCGCATACCGGTATCTCGAGAGCATGGCAGTCAAACCCGCGCAGCTAGTGAACTACCAGGCCCGGGCATCGCAGGTCGAGCGCCTGACCGTTTTGGAAACCCAGGCAGCGCATGCGAAAACCCTAGAGGGACGCTGTCAGAACAAGCGTTTTGTCGGTCCCGCCGGATTGGTCGTGCGGGTATTTGAGACGGGAGCAGAATTGGTCCAAGACGGCATCTACCGAACGGTTCCCTATGCGGATTTGCCGAGAATTTATGCGCTGGTGGAAGAGGGCACGCTGCGAGAGGCTGACCCGGGTATGCAACCCGCAGCGAACGCACTCTTCAATGCGAATTCCAAGCCGCAGCCGCTTTGCGTACCGCGGTCATTGCAGCCGGCGTCCAACCCAAACCACGGCATTGCGTCCGCTAGTTGCTGTGGGACAAAGGAAAAGTCGCCCGTCGAACTGCATCTTGCGCGACTTCGCGCGCTCGTCGGTCTGACGAAGAAGAACATCATGGGAGCAGATTTTGGCTACACCACTCATCTCGAGAACGTCAATGTGGCTTAGCGCTAGCGCCCGCACGCCCGCGGCGGTGATGCCAACGGCTACGGTGTTCCGCGTAGCTTGCGATTGCTATTGGAAGGAACCATCCGGAGGGAGCAGCGCGTGCTGCTCACAGAATCAATCGGCCTTTAGCTTGCTAAGGCACCGCGCAGGAATAAGTTGGTCAATTTTGCTGGCCGTAGCGGGCGCGTTGCTCGTCGTCGCCATAGCTCGCTATGGCTCCTCCTCACGCCTTGCACCGCATCCCGCGACGGCCGCCAAATTGCCGAACTTATCCCTGCGCGGTGCCTAACGCGACCCAACCTCATTCTGCGCCAAGATCTGCCTCCGGTTCTGACACGATTTAAGGAGGCATGACCCACGTTAGTCCAATTGGCTCTACGTCGCTTGAAGAGTAGTCCTCGCGGCAAACCGCAACAAGTCCGAGTCGGTAGGCTCGTTTGGCCACTGTGCCAGAGCGAACCACAAACTGAACGCGGTTTTCGCACTCTCGGTTGAAAGGCCACGCGCCAGATTGATTCCTCTGGCGCTACCGCTCGTCTTGAACTGCGCCAGCCAATCTGCCTGCTCGGCAGGCTCGAGCTCGTAGTAGAGGCGCAGTGCATCCTTTGCACGTGCGACAAGATAGCGTTCCTTGATGGCTTCGATCGACGCTTCCACACTCGGTTTGTTTTCGATTGTCTGGATCGTCTTTTTCGCGATGTCAGTGTTAGATGCGTACCCGTCGCGTAACGCCTGCTTGAAGTAGCCGGCTGGTGAACCGATCTTGGCCGCCCTGAGATTCTTCATGCGGTTCTCGGTCAAGTCCAGAGTGGCGCGCAATTCGCCGTCTTCGGTCGTCGCCAAAATATTGCATGCATCGTCCTGGGAGAGGCCTAGCGTCATCATGCGCTGCACCAGTAAATTGTCAATGACCGGCGGGGCGGACAGCGCCAGCAATTCCTGCCGCGCCGGCGTAACGCGGAACTGCAGCTCTGCCACCCGCCTGCCCTGCTTATGTTCGATGAGCTCCACGTTAATGTCGGTCACCATATTAATTTCGGTGACCGCATTCTTCAGCACGTCACGCTTGAAGTATTTAAATTCCGGAATCGCTTCACGGACCGGGTTTCCGGTCAATGCGCCGTACCACCATTCCCACTCGGCCCGGTTCGTTACTTTGGACGGATTGGTCATGTAGCGACGGCAAATCTCGTATAGCGCCAAGCTCGCGCCGCTGCGCAGCAGCGCTTGATAATATACCGAGAGCTTGGTATAGGAACCCGGCGTCATTATCATGTTCTCTACTTCGGGTGGAAACGCAAAGCCAAACCAGAGCATGCCTCCCTGCTTTTTCAGGCCACGTGGATTGACCAGCTTCACCGATGACACGAGTCTTTCGCTGGTCCACTGGATTGCATCTTCCGAGAAGATACGAATGTTTTGCAGCTCCTGCACCTGTTGCTTGAAGAGCTCGGTATCACGGCTGTCATACGCGGCGTCGCGTGCAAGTTCCGCCATCGGGATCCAATAGTAGCTTTTTGCGACTTCGGTATCGATTGGGGCGTTCTCCCCCTTCGTGCGGACCTGCTGCGCGTGGTAGACCATCACGTTGAAAATCTTGCGCGATAATAGCGAAAGGCGGCCCTCGGAGACGCGCAGCCCGATGGCTTCGTTAGTCTTGCGGAATTCCTTGAGGTCCGACCTCGTGGGTGCCACCGACTTGCCTGGTCTCTTTTTGGCGCTCATGATGGTTAAAGGTGAGGTTGCTTTTGCTCACCGTTAAAATGGTGCCCGAAAAGTGAAACGACTGCAATCACCTTTGGGAAGAAGCGGACAATTGCGGCAACGCGTTTGGTCCCTGTAAAGCCTCATCGATCATGCACGCAACACCCGTATCCACTCACCCTGGCTCCTGCGGAAGCTCACCGAGAAATGGAGTGCCTCCTGTATTCACTCACCCTACTCCCCGTAGAGTCTCACCTTTATTCCTGTAGACACTCACCATAAGCGCCGCAAAGCATTGACAGCATTGAGTTTCGGAAAATTTAAGGTTTACAATGTTTCAAGGTGTTTACTTCTTAATTCCTCAAAGCGGACCCTGTGCGCGTTTTTCAAACACTGACTAAAAGTGACCCGATCCTGAAAAGTTTCACCATTGCTCAACTCGGTGATTGTTTACAGGGAGCGTCTCTTACAATCGGATTGATGGGTGGCAACCCTGTAGAGTCTCACCTTACATCTATCCGCAATGGCAGTGTGGACCGCTCCCTGTAAAAGCTCACCTTCCTCCTAATGGTGAGCCTTTACAGGGAGCGTGACCGGCACTCCCCGTAGAGGCTCACCTTTAATGCACAGGCAAGCGCGCAGGCATTTTTCGCCGCCGATAGCGTGCAATACGCAGTACGTTAGAACGGAGGCACGCAGATATCGGGCTTACCGTACCCGGGTTATTCGCCGTGGCGGCGCGGCACCGCTCCCCGTAGACCCTCACCATTACCGGAACGATGAGCGTTTACAGGGAGTGGCTAGTCTGCGCTCCCCGGAAGCTCACCTGCGGCGCCTGCTGCTCACCCCGGTAAAGGGAGTGCACAAAGGTGAGAACTTACAGGGAGCTGCCATGGCGGGTCGAGGTGTAGCATGCGATGACATTGAAGCCGGTGGGCCGGCGCGGTTTGGGGGAACAGTCTTTCCGAAGGAGGTCGAAGCGGTGCGCG
>JAQGMD010000419.1 GCA_028292565.1 Burkholderia sp.
GTCAGGAATCAGGGATCAGATTGTAGTTTTACGCAACCCCGCAGCGCCCGCTGTACCGACGCAAACACGCGTGGGCAGAGGGCCGCCTTCTCTACGGTTACGGATTGCTAAGGCCAGGTATAGAACACCAGCCTCGCTGTCGCGGAATCGAAATACAGGGTATTCCAGGGAATGGCGATTTCCGCGCTGCGACGTGTCCGGCCGGACAGCAGGACATAGCGGAGCTGATGGGTCTGCAAGTCGATCATCAGGTGCTCTACCCTGCCGATCGTGTCGCCGTTCGCGGTCACAACCGGACACCCCTGCAGCATCTCGGCGGAAACGGAATCGTGAACGGAAACGCGTGCGAAACGCGGAGGACATGCCCTTCCCCGATAATTGGCTGCCACACTGCCGGATTTAAGTTGCATACGTAGTGGTTCCTTGTGTACTGCCTTCGTCAGGATGCGCGCGCAGGCGTGCCCGACCAACTGACGCGGCGCGAACCCGCGGCGCCAAGTGCGCCACCGGCGATCCCGATTGCAAGAGCCAGTGCTACCGCGAGGAATACCACCCACGCCGCCGCTCCGGCGCTTTTGACTGCGGTTTCCGCTGTCTCGCGGCTCTGCGGTGATGCGCTCCCGGACTTGCCGGAAAGGATCAGGGCCTGGTCGACAACTGCGGCAGCCCCGGCCTGGTCGACACCCCTTGAGGTCAGTTGCTGAATAGCCTGGTCACGCTGGCCGTTCTGGATCGCCTGTTGCACTTGCTTGAGAGCGGCCGGGTCGACATTACCAAGCTGCGAGCGAATCATCGACGCGACCGGCGAGCCGCCGGCCGACGCATTGGCGGTCTGTGCCAGCTGGCTCATGTTGTTGAACACACCACTCAACAGCGTACCGCCTATAGACGTCGCCAAAGCCGCAAACATGATGGTGGTTACTGCCCATGAAACCGCGCCATGCAATATGCCGTCGGCTTTACGCTTGAGCCCGGACATACGCGCCGCCACATAGCCGCCGACAAAGGCGGCGACCAGCATGCTGAAGCCGGCCCATAGCAGCGGGCCCATGCCGACCGTCTCCCCCTGCGATACGTCGGTCGTGGACAAGCCGGTAGCAATGCCAAGCAATGTCAGCGCCAGCTGTATGGAAACGCCGACGGCCACACCGGCCAGGACGGCGCCCCAGCGTATCGCCGGGAACAGCGGACGCCGCATATACGCTCCTGACGCATCCAGCGCCCGGTCTGGATCGCCGCCGGTGTAATTCACAGTCGTTGCCATCGTTTATGCTCCTATCAAACCGAAATGTTGAGTTGAACCGAATCAAGCCGCATTACCGGCCCTGGATTATTCGATCAACGCAACATCTGTGCCCGACACGCGCAGCACGGATACTGATGTGCTGCCGCCCCGTTTGCTGCCCGACGGTTTGACCTTATTACGTTGAAAACGCAAGCCGCCAAGGCCTCTCGATGGCGCCTCCATGGGTAAAGATTGCAATGCATCCGGTAAAGAATCTCCTGCGCACGAATCCGTGCAGTGTCAGGCCGGTCCCGGCGGTGACTGCGACTCTTTGAGCGCATCCAGCGCCTGCTTCATGCGCCGCAGGAACTCAGCACGCACCTGAGCCTGCCGCGCCGGCAAAACCTTGATCCGGCACCGTACGCCGAAGGTGGCATCCTCCAGTTTCTCCACGCCGGCGATGTCAACATCATCGACAATCGCCGTTTCGCAAGCGGGATCCTTGCGCATTTCTTCGGCAATCCTGCGTATCAGCGCGAACACCTGGTCCGCGTCCAGATGGCGCGGAACATTGATGTCGATCACCGCGAACGCATATCCACGGCTGCGGTTGGTGACGGAAGTAATCATTCCGTTCGGAATGAAGTGCACGCTGCCGTCGTAATCCCGCATCCGGATGTGGCGCAACGTGACTCGCTCGACATAGCCCGACTTTCCCGCCGCCTCGATGATGTCGCCCTCGCTGACCTGGTCCTCCATCAACAGGAAAAGTCCGGTAAAGAAGTCCTTGACGAGGCTTTGCGCGCCGAAGCCGATCGCGATACCGGCCACACCGGCGGTGGCAAGGATCGGCGCGATCGAAATGCCGAACTCGCTTAATGTCAGCATCCCCGCCAGACCGGCGATGACGACATTGGCGGCGTAGCGAAAGACATTGGTCAGGGTCTCGACCCGCCTCAGGTCGAGGTGCGCCTTCATGCGCGACGCAACCCGGGTCCTGAATACGCGAAGCAACCTGCGCAGGAATTGCAATACGAACCACGCGAGCCCCCATATCAGGAGTATGCGCAGGGCCGGGTTGCCGACCTCCAGCCAGGGCGTGAATTGAGCCGGATCGGGAATCATTTCTTCACCGCCCGTAACGGATGTAAAACCATGGTTTCTCCCTCGGCTCTATTCGCCGTTCACACTTGTTATCCAAAGAAAGGGCCACCCGGAGACAGGCGGCACCGGGCGCATCCCGGTGCCGCAGATCATACGCGGAAAACAACGATGCCTAGCGGAAGCGTTCGACGATTCATGTCACGATGAAACAAAAAATTTGACAGGCGACGCCCGCGGTGCCAGTCGTCAACGTAGTTTTTACCATGGCATGTATTTCTTACGAACGGATTGCGCTGGCGAAAAGCACATGCGACGCCGCAATACCACTGGGCCAGAAGAGACACCGCCACTAGGTATATCAATTGCTTTGTAAGCCGGGCATCCTAAAATTCACCCTGTCAATCATGAGAAAAATTGCACTCATCAGCGAGCATGCATCACCACTAGCATCAATTGGCAGCACTGACAGCGGCGGACAGAACGTCTACGTCGCACAACTGGCCAGGCATCTCGCGCGCCTCGGTTATCTGGTCGATGTCTTTACGCGCCGCGACTCCGAATCGCAGGAGCAGGTAGTCGACTGGGCGCCCGGCGTGCGCGTAGTCCATGTTCCGGCCGGCCCGGCGCATTACATACCGAAGGAAGCAATGTTGCCGCATATGGAGCAGTTTGGCCGTTTCGTGATTCGCTTTGCGCGCCGGCAGAAAGTTCCTTATGACCTCGTCCATGCGAACTTCTTCATGTCCGGCATGGTGGCACAACAGGTGAAATATAAACTCGGCATACCGTTCGT
>JAQGMD010000423.1 GCA_028292565.1 Burkholderia sp.
GCCGCCCGTGACGCGAAAGTGGCGGTGGTGATGGGTATCAGCGAGCGGATGCGCGGCGGGCATACCTGTTTCAATTCTCAGGTATTCATCGAACGGGACGGAAGCGTGCTCGGCGTTCATCGCAAGCTGCAGCCGACCTATGCGGAACGCATGGTCTGGGGACAGGGCGGGGGCCATACGCTCCGAACGTTCGACAGCAGTGTCGGCATCATCGGCGGACTGGTCTGCTGGGAACATACGATGAATCTGGCGCGCCAGGCGCTCATCCAACAACGCCAGCAGGTCCATGCCGCGTCATGGCCCGCGCTGTCCACACTGACGGGTCTGGAGGATGCGGCCGACGGCCAGATCGAAGCGATGATGAAGAATCACGCGATCTCAGGGCAATGCTTCGTGATTACCGCCAGCAATCCGATCGACAAGGGTTGCCTGGAATGGATGGACAAGAACCTGGGGCCGCAGAAGGATGTGCGCGAGGGCGGCGGATGGTCGTCCATCATCCATCCTTTCACGACCTATATCGCGGGGCCGCATACCGGCGGCGAAGAGAAACTTGTTTCCGGCGTGATTAACCTGAAGGACCTGGACCGGCTCAAGGTCTGGATCGACGGCAATGGACATTATTCGCGTCCGGAGATCGTGCGGATGACGCGGGACCCGCGGCCGATCTGGATGGATGAGGGGCTCGGTTCGGCTCCCGTCATCCACGAACGTACAGAAAACGACACCAGAACTGCCGAGCAGGATCGTGGCGAAACAAGGGGAACCCGTCTGACTTCACTGTAATCGAGGGAAGGGCGCAGCCAGGCGCCCATTCCCCTTCATCAACGACGCGGCTGCGGCTGCCCTTGCTGCACATTCCCGCGCCATGCGCCTGTCTCACGGCCGCGCAATTCGAGGAATTCCTTGAACCGTTCCAGGTCGCCCGCCACGCGACGCGAAAACACGCCTATCGCGTCGCCCACATTTTCGAGCGCACCTTCCGGGTCATAATCCATTTGCAGCATGATGCGCGTCGTGTCATCCGAAATTCTGTGGAACGTGACCACGCCGGCGTTATGCGCGCCGGAGGTACTGTGCCAGGCGATGCGCTGGTCGGGTACCTGCTCGGTAATCTCGGCATCCCATTCCTTTTGTTTGCCAGCTACGTCTGCGCTCCAGTGCAGGTGGGTGTCGTCCACTTGCCTTACATCGGTAATCCCCTCCATAAATTTCGGAAAATCTTCGAACTGGGTCCATTGGTTGTAGGCGGTGCTCACTGGCACGTTGACTTCGATGGATTTTTCTACGGTAGACATGGTTCCTCCTGCTGAATGGTTGCCGCCGATCATATGTGAAAGGCAATGCTGGCGGGGAACCCGTTAGACCTTCGGCAGACGAAAAATTCCACGTTTACTCTTCCGAAATGGATTCAGGGCGTCGGCTCGATTGACCAGCGTTAAACCTGCGTCACTTCGAGAGATTTTCCTGCATTCAATAGAGGAGCATTCCGACATTCCCGCCGTGCATGCTTCCCTATAGTTCTCTTCATCATCTTTATAACGGGGAAACATACCATGAGTGACGAAGCGGATATCGCAAATGAAAACATAGAGCTGCGTATGCTCGCAGCAATTGAGGCATGCCGGCATAGGCCCAAGCTGGTGGCCAAGGGATGCTGCTGGTTTTGCGACGAACCATTGTCGTGACTCAACAAGCAAGCTCTGGCCCCGGAGTTCGGCCGCAGGACTACATGGGCATCAGTTACCTCTTCCAACCAGGACGAATTAAGTTAACCACGAGTCGGTCGCGCCGTTCACGCATCCATGCGCTGTCTTGACCCAGCCGTGCGCCGTACAGGAACTTTCCCACGCCGCATTGATCTAGACAATTCAATTCAGTCATCACGCGACTTGTTGAGGCTCCGTTACACAGATTCAAAAACGGAGCCATTGAATCAGGGCTAAAAGCGACCAATGCAGTTAGCACGCGCACCAATCACCAACGAAGCCATCTCGAGCGTCGTTGCCGCGCCGTTGCCCCAGGAAGAGCAGGCGCGGGCCGATCTCTATGCACTTATCGCCCGGCTGTTCATCGCGCCGCCGGATGAGAATCTGCTTGCCGCTCTCGCAAATGCCGATTCACTTAATTCCCAACAAGGCGACAATCCGCTCGATATCGCGTGGGAAAAACTGATCCTCAACGCAGCCGTCATGGACGCGTATGCGGTGCAGGACGAGTTCAGCACACTCTTCATCAGTACCGGTTCGCCCCTCATTGATCCTTACGCATCATTGTATGTCGCCGGCTTCATGAATGAAAAGCCGTTGGCCGCGCTGCGCTCCGAGCTTGCGGAGTTGGGATTGGCCCGCGTACCCGGCGTGAGCGAGATGGAAGATCATTTCGCCGCGTTATGCGAGGTAATGCGGGCGATGATTGTAGGGGAGCAGGGCGTAGTGCGGCAGCCGTTGCAGAGACAGAAGCTGTTTTTTGTAAACCAAATAGCATCGTGGTACAGACGGTTCTTCGAGGATATCCGGTCGGCGGCGGATGCGAATTTCTATCGGCAGGTCGCGGAGTTCACGCAGGCGTTTTTCTCGATCGAATCCGAGGCGTTCGAGATGATGGAAGGCTGTCACAGAGACTGAGGATGACTCTAATGGAAAAGCATGAGGAGGTGAACCTGGCGCGACGCGGGTTCCTGTGCATCGCCGGTAGCGCAGGGGCAATCGGAGCGATCGCTGTGCTGGTGCGAACGCGGGCGGCGATGGAAGTGGCCTTGCCCGGGGCGACACCCGAGGCCAGTGAAAAAGTCACAGGCGGGTATCGGGAAACCGAGCATACGCGCAAGTATTACTACTGCGCAGGCTACTGGTAGCGGAGTGCGTTGATGTCACTTGTAAAGCTATCCGGCACAGCCGGAAAGGAAAACAAGTCGCGCTGGGGCAGTGCCGCGCCAACCATGAACCGCCGCGCCTTCCTTGCACGCGCCGGCATTACCGCGGGCGCTGGCATACTGGCGCGTCACCTGCCGTTCAATGTCGTGCAACCGGCGCAGGCCGCGAACGCACAACACACACAACCACCCTCTGACGGCAAAACCGAAATTAAACACACGGTATGCAGCCACTGCTCGGTCGGTTGCTCTGTCTTAGCCGTGGTGCAGAACGGCGTATGGGTACGCCAGGACACTGCGTTCGATTCACCACTGAACATGGGCGCGCACTGCGCCAAAGGCGCATCGGTGCGTGAACATGGCCATGGTGACAGGCGCTTGCGGTATCCGATGAAGCTGGTCGACGGCAAGTACCAGCGCATTTCCTGGGACCAGGCTATCAATGAAGTGGGCGACCGGCTGCTGCAGGTCCGCAAGCAAGCCGGCCCCGATGCGATTTTCTGGATCGGTTCCAGCAAGCACAATAACGAGCAGGCTTATCTGCTGCGCAAGTTTGTTTCGATGTGGGGATCGAACAATTGCGATCACCAGGCGCGCATCTGCCACTCCACCACCGTCGCCGGCGTGGCGCAGACGTATGGCTACGGCGCGATGACCAATTCTTTCAACGACCTGCATCACAGCAAGGCAGTGTTGTTCATCGGTTCCAACCCGGCGGAGGCGCATCCGATCTCGATGCTGCATTTTCTCCATGCGAAGGAACTCGGTGCGAAGATGATCGTGATCGACCCGCGCTTTACCCGCACCGCGCGTTTTGCGCACCATTACATGCGGGTGCGCCCCGGCACGGACATCGCGCTCGTGTGGGGCATCGTGTGGCATATCTTCAACAAGGGATGGGAAGACAAAAAGTTCATCGCCGAACGTACCTATGGCATGGACGACGTGCGCAAGGAAGTGGCGAAGTGGACTCCCGACAAGGTGACGGAGGTGACCGGCGTGCCGGAAGGAACGGTGCTTACCGCTGCCGAGATGCTCGCTACCAACCGGCCGTCATCGGTGGTCTGGTGCATGGGCATCACCCAGCATCACGTGGGCTCAGCCAATGTGCGCGCGTTGTCGATCCTGCAATTGGTGCTCGGGAATATAGGGGTATTTGGCGGCGGCGCCAATATCTACCGCGGTCACGACAATGTGCAAGGCGCGACCGACGTCGGGCCCAATGCCGATTCGCTGCCCGGTTACTACGGGCTGGCCGAAGGCGCATGGAAGCATTTCGCAACGGTCTGGGGCGTCGATTACAACTGGCTGCTGTCGCGATTTGCGTCGAAAACCCTGATGGAAAAGCCTGGCATGACGGTGTCGCGCTGGTTCGACGGCGTGCTCGAAAAGCCGGAGTACATCGACCAGCCAACCAACCTGCGTGCGGCGATCTATTGGGGCCATGCGCCAAATAGCCAGACGCGCCTGCCGGACATGAAGGCGGCCATGCAAAAACTCGACCTGCTGGTGGTGATCGATCCTTATCCGACCATGACCGCGGCGATGCATGGCCGCACTGACGGCGTGTACCTGTTGCCCGCCACCACGCAGTTCGAGACGCAGGGTTCAGTCACCGCATCCAACCGCAGCATCCAGTGGCGTGAACGGGTGATCCAGCCCCTGTTCGAATGCAAGACTGATCAGGAAATCATGTACCTGTTCGCGCACAAGTTCGGCTTCGCCAACGAGCTGGTCAAGAACATCAAGGTGGTCCACAACGAGCCGGTGATCGAGGACATCCTGCGCGAGATCAACCGTTCCTGCTGGACCATCGGCTACACCGGTTGCTCCCCGGAGCGGCTGAAGCTGCACATGCAGAACAAGCACACTTTCAACCCGACCACGCTGCGCGCCGATACAGGGCCATGCAAAGGTGATTACTACGGCCTGCCATGGCCGTGCTGGGGCACGCCCGAGTTGAACCATCCGGGTACACCGGTGCTGTACGACTTGTCAAAACCGGTTGCGGAAGGCGGCCTCACATTCCGCGCCAACTGGGGCGTGGAACACAATGGCGAGAGCTTGTTGGCAGCCGACGGCGTGGCGACCAAAGGCAGCGAAATCGATACCGGCTATCCGGAGTTCGATCATGTATTCCTGAAGAAGCTGGGCTGGTGGAGCGAACTGACGCCGGAGGAACAGGCGCAGGCCGACGGCAAGAACTGGAAGACCGACCTGTCGGGCGGCATCATACGCGTAGCGATCAAGCATGGCTGCGCACCTTACGGCAATGCCCGGGCGCGCTGCAACGTCTGGAATTTCCCTGATCCGGTGCCGGTGCATCGCGAGCCACTGGCGACACCGAGGCGCGACCTCGTCGCGAAATACCCGACCTATGATGACAAGATGAGTTTCTGGCGTCTGCCGACCTTGTACAAATCGGTGCAGGCAATCGATTTTTCGAAGACCTTTCCGCTCATCATGACCTCGGGCCGCCTGGTGGAGTATGAAGGCGGCGGCGATGAGACGCGCTCCAACCCCTGGCTCGCAGAGCTGCAACAAAACATGTTCGTCGAAGTCAATCCGCACGATGCCGCGCAGGTCGCCGCGAGGACCGGAGAGTACCTATGGGTCGAAACGCCGTCCGGGGCTCGCCTGAAGATGATGGCGATGGTCACGCCGCGCGTGCCGGTCGGCATCGTGTGGATGCCGTATCACTTTGGCGGCTGGTGGATGGGCGAAGACTTGCGCCCGCAGTATCCGGAGGGCGCCTCACCGATAGTGCTCGGCGAGGCCGCCAACACGGGATGGACCTACGGGTATGACGCGGTGACCATGATGCAGGAAACTAAAGTTTCGCTGTGCCGGCTGGTGAGAGCCTGACACGGAAGTATTGGAGATATTAGATGGCTGCGCGAATGAAGTTCATATGCGACACCGAGCGCTGCATTGATTGCAACGGTTGCGTAGCCGCTTGCAAGAACGAGAACGAAACTCCCTGGGGCGTGAACCGCAGGCGCGTCGTTACCATCAACGATGGCGTGCCCGGCGAACATTCGATTTCGGTCGCTTGCATGCACTGTACCGATGCCCCGTGCATGGCGGTATGCCCGGTCGACTGCATCTATCACACTGAAGAGGGCATCGTCCTGCACGACAAGGACCAATGCATTGGTTGCGGGTATTGCTACTACGCGTGCCCGTTCGGCGCGCCGCAATTTCCCGAAACCGGCGCCTACAACCACCGCGGCAAGATGGACAAGTGCACGTTCTGCGCCGGCGGACCCGAACCGGACAATTCGGAGGTGGAATTCAGGAAGTATGGCCGCAACCGAATCAGCGAAGGCAAGTTGCCGGTGTGCGCCGAACAATGCGGGACCAAGGCGCTGCTCGGCGGCGAGGCCAATATCATTGCGATGATCTACAAGCAACGTGTCGAGACACGGGGATATGGTCCGGAACTGTGGGGTTGGGATATCTCTTACGGTCCGCCGAAGCGGGGTGGCGAAATTCAACTGAAAGGATCCGGGCCGCGGGACAACCAACGCCTGGGCGACACCCAGAACAATCCGCGGGACCTTCCGACATGACATGCGCCCGTTTGTGCATGACCGGATTGCTGCCGCTCTTGTTGTGCGGCTGCCTGGAAGTGGAGCAGCACTCGAGATGGGTGCAGGGCGAAATTCGGGGCAAGCCGGACAACTTGCCGCAAGCGGCACATTTTCATGGCGACCGGCTGGCGTGGATGGCGGCGATATGGAATCGCAACCAGATGCAGAACGAGTATGTGCGCGCCAATCCGTAAGTGCTCGCCAAACGTAATGAATGGGGTATGAAATGCCGGCTTCCCTTTCCCTCCAACGCCTGCTATTCGCCGTCCTTCTCGCGCTACTGCTACCCGCGCTGACCCACGCGGCCGTCCCGCACAAGGACGCGGTACCCGCGTACGCCGAGGAACAAACCATCCTGCAAGCGGAGAAGGACACGCCGGAACCCGGATGGTCCTCGCCCGAATCCGGCCGCGTGCATATCGACCGGCATTTCCTCGGACAATACGGCTCGACGGAGGCCAACGTCATTCTTCAACGCGGCGGCAACACCTGGCGTACGTGGCGCAACGGCCCGCTCGCGACCATCAGCGGGACGCTGATGGTCGCAACGTTGCTGCTGATCTTTGCGTTCTATTACCTGGTCGGCCCGGCGCGCGTCGACCACCCGGAATCCGGACGCGGGATCCAGCGATTCAATGCCTGGCACCGCTTCATCCACTGGGCAACCGCCATCAGCTTCATCGTGCTCGCGCTTACCGGTCTGATCATCATGTTCGGCAAGAAGCTGATTCTTCCATGGATGGGACACGATCCTTATTCATGGGTCGCCATCATCTCCAAGTACCTCCACAACTTTATCGGGCCGCTGTTTATCCTGTGCACGATCCTGATGTTCATCACCTTTGTGCGCGAGAATCTGTTCCGGCGTTGGGACTGGCATTGGATTAAAAAAGGCGGCGGCCTCGTCACGCACGAGCATGTGCCGGCCGGCTATTTCAATGCCGGTGAAAAGCTGTGGTTCTGGGGCGGGGTTACGTTGCTCGGCCTGCTCATGTCGGTGACGGGGCTGATACTGGACTTCGTGAACTTCGGCCAGACCCGTTACATCCTGCAAATCGCCGACGTTCTGCACATCGCCGGCGCGGCGCTCTACATCGTCGCAGCGATGGGGCACATCTACATCGGCACCCTCGGCACGCCTGGCGCCCTGCAAGCGATGCTGCATGGAACGGTAGACGAGGAGTGGGCGAGGGCGCACCACGAGTACTGGTACAACGCAGTGAAAGCGGGCGAGGGCGATGCCGGTGCCGGTGCGCATGCGCATCCCGAGCCGCCGGATGGCATCTCGCCGCGCCCGGGCCATTGACTGACGGAGGGATCATGAGATGAAACTGATTGCTACAGCCGGGTTCGCTATTGCCTTGTTGGCAAGTGCCGAGGCAGCGGCCGGCGGCGTCGTACAAACGCGCTTCCCCGGACAGGTGACTGCCGGCGGCGGCACCAGCGGTGAAGTCATTGCGCGGGCGGGAGGCGCAAAGAGCGGCGCCTACACGGGCGGCACGCCCGGCATTCCAATGGGCAGCGGCGGCAATACAGGTGGAGCCGCGACCGGCGGCACGGTGCAGCAACCGTCGCCGCCGCCATCGGGCCACATCCCGCCACCCGGGGAATCAGCCAAAGGAAGCCCGTAAGCAGGGCGCAATCATGACTCTGCCACGAGTGGGCAAAACAGGTATCGCGGCGCTTGCCTGCGTCGTCTGCGCATATGCCGCGGCAACGTTAGCGCCGCCCACACCTGAGGCGCAGCAGGCCGCAGCGGCGAAGAAGGCGCAAGCCGATGCGCAGGCGGAAAAGGAAAAGCAGGAGCTGGCGGCATCAATGGATGCCGTTGCCGCCCGCTGGCGGGAGCGTGCCAAGGAGAATGGCTGGCCTGTGCATTCTCCGACGCCGGTGTCGGCAAAGCAGGGACTGGATGCGGCGGCCATGCAATCCAGCCAGTCCGGTCAACCTGGCGGAAAGCTCGGCAGCGTCGCACGGGAGACTCCGGTTCGGAGCGAAAAATCTGGAACCGCTGAGCCGAGCGCCGACGTGAAAAAGAATCCATAGTGGGCAGTCCTCTGCCCACGCGGTGTATGCGCCGGTACAGCTCTGCTGATCGCAACCTCGGGCGGCTTTTACGCGGGCGACGAATGTTGGCATTGGAATTTCAACTCACCTCGACCTTGGGATGAAATTCCAACACCGCGCCGTGCAGGGAACCCGCAGGTCGCACGAGGACCGGAATGTTGGGATTGGCATCCCGACCTGCGTACTACCAGTTTTGTGCCAGCGCCGAAATGAAAGAAGTAACCGGATTAGAGGAGGTGTCCAATGCTAATGGCAAGCCTGCCGATTGCCGTCATCATGCAATGGCGTGCGATCGACCATCCCTGGACATCGGACGCATGGGGGGCGGTCGGAGTGGTTCCCGACCATGGCGACCTGCCGCCGATGCAGCCACTGTCGCTAACCGAAACGCGTGAGTACTACCTGGTGTCCGGATTGCGGCTCGAACTCTACACCGATGAAAACGAAGGCTACTTCGAAAACTGTATCGCACCGGAACCGAAGGTCTTCGTGATGTGGCGCATGCAGCACGAACGCGCGATGCCGGTGCTGGCGTCGGTCAGCTATGCTGAAGGCACGCGCATGTTCGACTCAGGGGATCCGGCAGATGGCGTCCCCATGCCCGGAGAAATCCATGCGTGGCTGGCGCAATATCTGCGGGATCATTACCAGCCGCGCGAACGCCGGGGGAGGGAACATGGGTAGCGCAACGCAGCGTCAGGTCGCCCCTGCTCCGGTTGCCGCTGCGTTTGGTCAAGCCCTGCCTGGCCGCGAACCGGGAGACCGAACCGCAAGGGTGGCAGCAAGCGCGCCCGAAATGACGAACATGGAAGGCGCAGAGCGCCCGACCTAAACTCGAAAATTCTCCACAACGCAGCGCGTAATGACCGGAGGCGCGTCGCCGATGTGAAACGCCAACTTGCGTTCGCGTAGCGCCACATCGCCGGCGGTCACGCGGTCGAAACGACGCAAATGTTCGGTCCAGGATTCATCGACGATTTGCTCAATGTAGCGGCCGGGATCCGAAATATCGCGCAATAGATCCCATGTGAGGGCGCCTTGGCGCAAACGGCTGCGGCGGCTTTCCTGCATCAGCGCGCGAAACTCTTCAGCCCGTTCGGGATCGATCCGGTATTCGATCGTCACCATGATCCGGCCGGTCTTGGGCGGCGCCTCGGCAACAGGCGCCTTGAGCTCGCGCGAGGGCGTCAGGTCTTCCTCGATGCTTCGGTCGATGACCAACCGATATGCACCGAGCATAGACAGCACGCCGGCGACAGCGGCCACAATCATGCTGGTCTGGACAGAAGTGATAGTCGCGACTTGTCCCCATACCGCGGCGCCCAGGGCGCTGCCGCCCATGATGGCCATCTGGTACATCGACATGCCACGAGCGCGCACCCAGTCGGGCAATGCGAGTTGCGCCGATACCGTCAGGGTATTGGCGGTCGTGATCCATGCCACGCCTGCACAAAGCATCGCCGGGGCGGCGACATACGCGTTCGGAGCAAACGCCACCGCAATTGTCGCGGCTGACTGCAAAACGGTGCCTGCCAGCACCAGGCCGTCCCTCGACATCAACTGGCGCATGCGCGGCAGGAACAGCGTCGTGATGATAGCGCCCATGCCCATGGCCGCCAGCAGCAGCGTGAAGGTGCCGGCATCGCCGCCCTCCAGGCCTTTTGCCACCAGGGGCAGCATCGCCAGCAATGCTGTTGAATGGAAGAAGAACAAGGAAACACGCACCAGCGATGCCCTCAGTCGCGTCGACTGGCGCACGAACTGCATCCCGACCCGCATCGCACTGGGGAGGCGCTCCCTGCCGAGAGGGCTCGGAACATGTTCCCGTTTCCAGCGCATGATGACGAAGGCGGCGAGTATCGATAGTACGGCGTTGAGCACGAACACGTAGGCGCTGCCGGCGCTTGCGATCACCGCACCGGCCACAAGCGGTCCAATGATGCGCGAGGCATTCATTGCTACGCCATTGAGAGCCAGCGCGGAGGGCAGTTCATGGCGCGGGACCAGTTCCGGCACGATGGCCGCAAATACCGGCCAGCGCATCGCCAATCCTATGCCGTTGGCGAACGTCAGCGCCAGCAACACAGGCGGCGTTACGACGCCGGACATGATGGAAACGCAGAGCAATAACGCCACCGCCGCGACCCAGAACTGGGTGATGATGAAGTAGCGGCGGCGGTCGAGGATGTCGGCCAGCGCGCCGCTCGGCAAACCGAGCAGGAAGACCGGCAAGGTGGATGCGGTCTGCACCAGCGCCACCCAGATCGGCGACGTGGTCAACGAGGTCATCAGCCATGCGGCTGCCACGTCGTTCATCCACATGCAGATATTGGCGGTCATCCAGGTACCCCACAGCATGCGGAATACAGGACGTTTCAGCGGCCCTAGTGCCGATCGTGATGGTGGAGCGCCTTTTGTGGATGGCGCGGTTTCCGTGGTGGCTTCGGGTGGTGGTAGAGGTGGCATAGCTGGAACTTGTTCGGCCGGAACAGTATAGTCGAATGCGCGGATTCGTGAATCGCTGCAATACTACGGCCTTGATTCACGTCATGTATGGTTGCGCAATACGCTGCACGCAATTGCAGATGCGGATATGCGGCTTTCGAGCGAGTAACCCCTTATCGCGGGTCAGTTCAGTTCAGTTCAGACCCACCCTGCGGCACTACCAGCTCTAGCCCTTCAGATAGCTCGGATACCGCGCCCGAATATCTTCAATAATCGAAAGCGTCCCCGAAAGATGATGCCGCAAACTCTTTTGCGCCTCGACGGGATCGCCTTTTGCAATCGCATCGACAATCCTGGTGTGGTCTTGCAGGATGGCGTTCGCTTTACCCGGCGCAGGAAGATGCAATCGGCGTAGCCGATCGAGATGGCCACTCTGCCGGCGGACCAGCGGCCACAGGTCGGGCACTTCCACTGCTTCGTACATCTGTCGATGGAACGACTGATCGGCGAGGGCGAATTCCTTGAAATCTTCCGCCTCCAGCATGATGCGTTGGCGGTTAAGCGTGGTCTTAAGGTTTGCGACCAACAGAGGGTCGGCTGTTGTCGCGAGGGTAGCTACCACTTCGAGCTCAATCGAGCGGCGCAGGAAATGCGCCTGGCGTGCGAGGCGGACGTCTATCGCGCTCACGACCGTTGCGTGCTGGGCAAATATGTCTACGAGTCCTTCTTCGCCAAGGCGCATCAGTGCATCGCGCACCGGGGTCTGGCTGATTCCATATTGGGCGGCAAGGTCGGTACGGGAAAGGACAGTGCCGGGGATTAACGTCATGGAAATGATCATTTCCCGCAGGTGTTCAAATATCTGCGGCGCCGCGTGCCGGGAGCGGTCGAGCTGGTATTGGTCGGGCTGCGTAATCGCGTTCATAGGCGTGATGGTAATCGAAATGCCGAATGTTTGACACACTAATATATTAGTGTTTTAATCCATGCAACCGAAAGGCGCGCTGATCGGTCGCCTCTCAGTCGTCCCGACATAATCGCAAAAGGGCCCAGTCCTATGACTACCAGAAAGAAAACCCCCGAGACACTACGCAGCGCCAAATGGTTTGCGCCCGATGATTTGCGCTCCTTCGGCCACCGTTCGCGGATCATGCAGATGGGCTATGCGCCCGCCGACTGGGTTGACCGTCCGATTATCGGTATCGTCAACACCTGGTCGGATATCAATCCGTGCCACTCCCATTTCAAGCAGCGCGTCGAAGATGTGAAACGCGGCGTCTTCCAGGCCGGCGGCTTTCCGATCGAACTTCCGGCGATTTCGCTTTCAGAAAACTTCGTCAAGCCAACGACGATGATGTACCGGAATTTCCTCGCCATGGAAACGGAAGAGCTGCTTCGCCAGCATCCAGTCGACGGCGCGGTGCTGATGGGCGGTTGCGACAAGACTACTCCGGGCCTGCTGATGGGCGCGACCAGTGCAGGACTGCCAGCGATCTTCGTACCCGCCGGCCCTATGTTGCGTGGTAACTGGAACGGCAATGTGCTCGGTTCCGGTTCAGATGCGTGGAAGTACTGGGATGAACGCCGTGCCGGCAATATCACTAAGGAGCAATGGATAGGCGTCGAGGGCGGCATCGCCCGCAGCCATGGCACCTGCATGACGATGGGCACCGCCAGCACGATGACGGCGATTGCGGAGTCGATCGGCATGACGCTCCCCGGCGCATCATCGATCCCCGCGGCTGACGCCAACCATATCCGCATGTCTTCAGAAGCCGGCCGCCGCATCGTCGAGATGGTGTGGGACGATCTGACGCCGGCGCAGATCCAGACGCGCGCATCCTTCGAGAACGCGATCACCGTGGCGATGGCGATGGGCTGTTCGACCAACGCGATCATCCATGTGATCGCAATGGCTCGCCGCGCGGGCTGCGACATCGGCCTCGAGGATTTTGATGTCGCCAGCCGCAAAGTGCCGGTCATTGCAAACATCCGTCCGAGCGGCGAGAAATACCTGATGGAAGACTTTTTCTACGCCGGCGGCCTGCCGGCGTTGATGAGCCGCCTGCGCGACAAACTGCACCTCGATACATTGACCGTCACCGGCCGCACGCTCGGCGAAAATATCGCGAACGCCGAGGTCTTTAACGACGACGTCATTCGCCCGCTTGACAATGCGCTGTACGAGGAGGGCGCGCTTGCTGTCCTGAAGGGCAACATCGCGCCCGATGGCTGCGTGATCAAGCCGAGCGCGTGCGACAAACGCTTCTTTAAGCATACCGGCCGCGCGTTGGTGTACGACGATTATCCGTCGATGAAAGAAGCAGTTGAACGCGACGACCTTGACGTCACCGCCGACGACATTCTCATCCTTCGCAACGCCGGCCCGCAAGGTGGTCCCGGCATGCCGGAATGGGGCATGTTGCCGATTCCGAAAAAACTCGTGAAGCAAGGCGTGCGCGACATGCTGCGCATGTCCGATGCGCGTATGAGCGGCACCAGTTACGGCGCCTGCATCCTGCATGTGTCGCCCGAATCGTATATCGGCGGCCCGCTTGCGTTGGTGCGCACCGGCGACCTGATTTCAATCGATATCGACAAGCGCAGCATCAACATGGAAGTTTCGGAGGACGAGCTGGCCCGCCGCAAGTCCGAATGGACACCACCGCCGGCTCGCTTCGAACGCGGATACGGATGGATGTTCTCGCAACACATCGGCCAGGCCAACGAAGGATGCGACTTCGATTTCCTGAAAACGGACTTTGGCGCACCGGTGGGCGAGCCCAATATTTTCTAAAGACACTGGACACACCATGACCAAACTGAACCCGCAGACTCGCGCAAAGTTGAAAACCGTCAGCACGCCGACCCTGGCTACCGCCTTGTTCAAGCGCGGCTTGCGCAATCAATGCATCCAGGACGTGCATCCGTTGAACCCGGAGGCCGGCACGATGGTGGGCGAAGCGTTCACGCTGCGCTATATCCCGGCACGCGAAGACCTGAACCCGATCACCGTGTTCCAGGATCGCTCGCATCCACAGCGCAAGGCGGTCGAAGAATGCCCGCCGGGTGCGGTGCTGGTTTTCGACAGCCGCAAGGATGCACGCGCTGCATCAGCCGGATCCATCCTCGTCTCGCGCCTGATGGTGCGCGGTGTGGCAGGCGTCGTGACCGACGGCGGCTTCCGTGATGCGCCCGAGATCGCGAAACTGGCGATTCCAGCCTTCCACAACCGTCCTTCCGCGCCGACCAACCTCACCCTGCATCAGGCACTTGATATCAATGTGCCGATCGGCTGCGGCGATGTCGCAGTGTTTCCCGGCGACGTGCTGGTCGGCGACGGCGATGGAGTGATTGTCATCCCCGCCAACATAGTCGACGAAATCGCGGACGAGGCGGTGGACATGACCGCGTTCGAAGATTTCGTCACTGAAGAGGTGCTGAAGGGCCGCTCGATACTTGGGCTGTACCCGGCGACCGATGAAAAAACGCGTGTCGATTTTGCTGCGTGGCGCAGGGAAAAGGGACGCTTAGGCACCGCGCAGGGATAAGTTGGGCAATTTGGCGGCCGTCGCGGGATGCGGTGCAAGGCGTGAGGAGGAGCCATAGCGAGCTATGGCGACGACGAGCAACGCAGCAACGCGCCCGCTACGGCC
>JAQGMD010000459.1 GCA_028292565.1 Burkholderia sp.
TCCAGTTGCCGCATCTCGAAATGATGGAGCTTCTTTTCCTTGCGCAGCACATGCTCCCTCACGCCGACCTTGCCAAAATCATGGAGCAGCGCGGCATAGCGTATCTCGCGCAACTGGTCGTTGGAAAACTCCACCTGCCGCAACGCGCCGCCGGCCTGGTCCACCGCGATGGCGAGTTGTTCCGCATAGGCCGCAACCCTGAACGAATGCCCGGCGGTGGCCGGATCGCGCTCTTCGATCGCCTGCACCGAAGCGCGCACGAAGCCGTCCAGCAGACGTTCGATATCGGAATACAGCTGGAAGTTTTTCAGGGCCACCGCGGTTTCCGCGCATACGCCGGTAAGCATTTCAAGGTCCTGTTCCTTGAACGCGTAGGGGTCGGACGAGGTATCCACCTGGATCAATCCGAGACACTCTCCCTCGAGGATCAGTGGCACGCACATGACGCTGCGAATGGCCTGGGCCACGATCGATTCGTGCGAGCCGAAATGCCGGTCCGACAAGGTGTCGACGGAGAGTATCGAGTGCTTGCGGTTCAACACTTCATCGATGATGGTGCGCGACACCCTCACCTGATCCGGATCCTCGACCGTGCCATCGCGCCGTCGCGCAGCGACAGGCGTCGGCGCCTCGCTTTCGTCTTCCTTCAGCATGATGAACGCGCGCTCGGCCAGCGGAAACAGTTCGAAGATAAATTTCATTATCTTCTCGATCAGCGTCGCGCTGTCGGTCACCGCCCCGAGGGCGATGCTGACCTGGGCCATGGCGTGGAGCTTCTGCACGGTCCGCTGGACATCGCCCTCGTCGACATCGCCGCCGGTTTCAAATACGCGCGTCAGTTGGGTCGCATCCACTGCCTTGGTGATGATCGTCGGCGCACTCTCGCGGGCCGGCTCGACAAGAGAGTGGAACACAATCTGTGCAGAGGCCACGCCAAGTTCGTCGCCATCGCGCACCGGATGCCATAGGCCAGGCTGTATGCGCTTGCCGAGGACGAAGGTGCCGTTGAACGAGTCGAGGTCTTCCACAAAATAAGTGTCGCCACGGCGCATGATGCGAGCGTGCCGGCGGCTTATGGTGTGCTCCGGGATGCACAGGAATTTGTCGGAGTCGAGGGAGTCCTGCGGATCTCGCCCTATCACCACCTCGTCATGGACCGCGAACATGGTTGGACGGGATGCACCGGTCCCGGTCACCTCCAGGTAGGCGGTCACTGAACCGACCGATCGGGCAAAGCCGGTCGGGTTGTACACTGTTTTGTCCATGCCACCAACTCACTTGACAATAATCGTGATCTTTCTCGAATGGACAGGCGGATTGTGCGGTATGTGTTTGTCGTCGCCCATCAACAATTGCAGCGTATGCTTCCCCTGCGGGAGTTCGACCATGGTCTCCGTTTCACCGGCGCCGAAATGCAGATGGTTCCGGTCGGATGGAATCTCCTTGTCGGCAGCCGGCATCGGCGTGTTAATCAATAAATGGTGATGGCCCGTGTTCTGCATCTTCACGTCTTTTGGCGCCACACCCATGTTGCGCAACCCGAACCACACCCTGAACGGCTTTCCTGCTGAAATGACTTGTCCGTCGTTGGGCCAGCCTATATAGAGCGTTGCATTCGCGGGAGCCGGTGTGGGGCCGGCCAGTACGGCGGCGGGGAATGCGAAGGCTGCGATTGCAGCAGCGAATACCTTGTCCATGGGTGGCGCTCCGCTTCTCTAAAATTTTTGGCGGGTCATGACCCGCCCACCTTATTTCACGGTGATCGTGACCTTCTTCGAATACACCGGCGGGTTATGAGGGACATGATCATGATCCCCCAGCAGCAATTGCAGCGTGTGTACCCCCGGCGGCAGCTCGATGCGTGCCTCGGTCTCACCCGCGCCGAAGTGCAGATGATTGCGGTCGGACGGAATCTCCTTGTCCGGCGGCGGCAGCGCCGTATCGATCAGCAAATGGTGATGGCCTGCGCTGGGATGTTTGACGCCCTTCGGAGCGACGCCCATATTACGCAGGCCCATGCGCATCCAGAACTTCCCGCCTGTGATGACCGTACCGTTGGCAGGCCAGATCACATAGACCTCGGCGTTTTTCGGCGATGGCGTTTCACCGCCAATCGCGTATGGCACCATCGCTGTACCGAGACTGACCAGTAAAGTGGCCCGCAACATGCCGCGCACCCTTCCGGAAATTTGTCCACCACCTAAGTACGCACCAATATGCATGGGAGCACCTTTCGGATCGCATCAGTGGGATATGACAGGTCACTGCCGCCGGACATGAGTTCTTCGCCGACATCGTTTAGCTTAGGACAAAATTGAACCAAAAGTAGGTGTATATTCAGAATTATGCGCGGCACCCCGAATATTCGTTGGCGGAGCGTCGTCCCGCGAATGTCGCGTTTGAACTATCGGCCGCCGTTCTTCCATTGCATAGGGTTCGCGCTAAATCGCGGAGGGTGAATGCTTAACGTTCAAGTCGGAGGTCTTGCTACGCGGCAAAAACTTTTGATCCTTTGCGTGATCTGGGCTGCCCCTTTCAGATGGGTGGAAGCCGCCCCGGATGCCATGGCCAGCATCGCGGCGCATGAATCTGCGAACCATGCTGTCCGATTCCCCCTGAAGCCGGTCGCCATCCTCCCCAAGGATAGCGCGGAGCAATACGAACTCACCTTCTGGGAATCGATCAAGGACAGTACTCACGCGAGCGACTACGAGGCGTACCTGCAGTCGTACCCTAACGGTCGTTTCGCGGCGCTTGCGCGCTCGCGCATTGAGCGACTTCGTGCCGCCGCCCCCAAAGCCACCGCGCCGGCGGAGAAGGCTCCTGCGACGAAGGCGCAGCCGGAACGCGTTCGACCGGCGCCTGCTACAAAAGGAACTTATGAGCAGCGCCCTGCGCCTGCTGTTAAGGAGCGACCGCAGGCCGATGCCGAGGTGCCGACAAGGGGAACACCGAGCGGCGGGGTTGCAGGAGGCGCCGAGATCAAGGACTGCCCTGCATGCCCGGTGCTGATCGCCCTGCTTCCAGGTTCACTCGTCATGGGAAGCAACTCGAGCGATCCATCGGAAAGACCCGCCCACCGCGTGTCGGTCACCGCGCCGTTCGCGATCGGAAAATACGAAGTGACTGTCGATCAGTGGAACGCCTGCGCCGGGACCGGGGCCTGTCCACGCATCGGGGGCGATGGCAACCTTCCCGGCAATGCGCCGATGCGCGATGTCAGCTGGGACGATGCGCAGCTGTATGTGAAGTGGCTGAGCCAGGCCAGCGGCAAGACATACCGGCTGCCGAGCGAGGCCGAGTGGGAGTACGCCGCGCGCGCGGGAACGTCGACGCAGTACTGGTGGGGTGATCAGATGCGCACCGGTAACGCCAATTGCAAGGATTGCGGCCAACCGTGGCGCCAGGAGGGGCCTGCCACCGTTGGGTCGTTCGCTCCCAATCCCTACGGACTGCACGACATGAACGGAAGCGTCTGGGAGTGGGTCAGCGATTGCTGGCACAATTCCTACAAGGGCGCGCCTTCCGATGCGCGTCCATGGGACCAGCCGAACTGCAGGGAACGCGTGATACGTGGAGGCTCGTGGCGGGATGCGGCCAGCTACATGTTGTCTTCGACTCGGTTCAAGTATGCCGCGGGGGTGCGCCAGTCGCAGAACGGGTTTCGGGTTGTGCGGGATGTGAAGTAAGGCGCCGCGCAGGAATAACTTGTGCAATTTGGCGAACGTAGCGGGATGCGATGCAAGGGGCCCGCCGAGGGGCGCGAGGAGGAGTCATAGCGAGCTATGGCGACGACGAGCAACGCGGCAACGCGCCCGCTACGGCCAGCAAAATTGACCAACTTATTCCTGCGCGGTGCCCTACCCCACCCTCAAGGCTTGCGCGCCTTGGTCGTTATCTGAATAAAATCGACCATAACTTTGTCAGCCCCATGTTTGGCCGCCAGCTGCCGCAACTGCTTCTCCACCGCGCGCAAATAATCCGTCCCCGGCTCGTGCTCCGCCCGCAAACCATCAAACAAAGGCGCAGGCGTAATGAGCAGCACAATCAAGTCCGTTCCGAACGGCTTCGCCACAATCCAGTTGCCCATGCCGCCGATGGTGGCCGAATAATTCGGAGGCGCCTGGTTGGCCTTCACGCGAGGGCTGGGCACCAGGTGGACCACACTGCCGTCAAACGAAAAGTAATCGACGTTGACGTAAGACTGGAATCCGGGCGTCGTCACATCCACGATCAGGGGACTGCCCTCCGTGAGTTCCGCGTTGGGTTCTTTGGTACGTATCGTAGCGGCGCGTCCGGCTTGCCGATTCGTAACCCAGTAAGGGGCAAACAGTTTGATGACTTCGCATTTGTCGTCGTTCACCTGCTGCACATCGAGGCTCAGGGTCTTCACCCCGGGGATGGCGCTTAACATCTCTTTCAGGCCCGATACACCCAGGCTCCCGGGTATATATCCCTGCACCTGCAATGTGGATTGGCGAACCGAAGCCGACAGGGCCGAGCATGGCACGCGTGCGAGAACCGGCGTTACCGATGAAAGCGAGAGCGGCGGCGGCGCGGGCTGCACCGGTTGCGGGGCCGGTTGAGCAGGCTGTGGGGCCTCGACGACCGCCTGCTCGTTTCCGTCACCGCTTTGCGTCACCATGAAGTAGCTGAGGCCGGCTGCTATGAGCGACCCCGTCAGCAAACCCGACACCGTCAACGCCACGTATGCCGCAACAGGGCGCTTGCCGCTCAACTCCCGCATGAAACGCGCCACGCTAGGCGTCCTGGTTTCGCGATGGAATGAGAGCGCGCACTTCAGCCCCCGCCATTGCCGGCGATTCAACGACTTCGGCCGATGCGGTTTCATCCCCGCATCGCGCGCCTGTACGGCGGACACGCGATTGAATGGGTGGCGTCCCGTCAGCACTTCGTAGGCAATGCAAGCCAGCGCATAGATGTCATCCCGCGGATCAGGTTCGAGATGTTCGAGCATCTCCGGACTTGCATACGCCGGCGTCAGTCCGCCCAGGCTGCCGGGATCGAAGACTGTGGCCTCCGAGTCCTCTTCCGGTTTGCGGAATACGCGGGCGATGCCGAAATCGATCACCTTCACTTCGCGTTTGCCAGTAAGGAATACATTGGCGGGCTTGAGGTCGCAATGGACAAAACCGCGCTCGTGCGCATATGCCAGTGCGTTGGCGATGCCGCCGACTATATGCATGGCCTCATCATAGGGCGCCCCCTTGAAATCAGGAGCCCTGATTGCCTGGCTCAGCGGTTTACCCGACAAATGCTCCATGGTCAGGTAAACCATCGAGCCATCGCGATCGAAGTCGTACACGGTCACGATGTTGGGATGCGCCAGGGTCTGGGCTTTCTGTGCTTCGCGCTGCAACGTGATCAGCGATTTCGGATGTCCTCGAAACTGGACATTCAGGACCTTGATCGCGATATAGGGCTTGCGGTCGGACGCCTCCAGCTTGCGCAGGTCGAGCGCCTTGTATACGGTACCCATGCCGCCGAAGCCTATGCATTCCTCCAGCACGAAGCGACCGTTGAGCGTATCGCCGACACCTTTTATCCGGTCAGGTGCGCCCGACGAAGGAGCCGGCGGTGCTACGTGGCGATCGCGCGGGTTGGTCTGCACCCGGGTCTCATCGTCGCTAAAGCTTTGCCTGGCGCCCACCACGTTCTCGATCCGGCGTTGCAATTCTGTGAATACCGCCGGGGGCAACATTATCCTGGTGTGTTCATCGCTGAGTATGTCGAGCAGGCGCGCGGAACCCGATTGCTCCGTCGCCAACGCGCGGTCAACCTGCGCGAAAAATTCGTTGTGCGACATGCCGCCGCTTTGGAAGCTGCGAATCGTGTTCGCCAGGCTAGCCATACGTTCTCACATTGGGTCTCCGGGGTCATCGGCTGGAAAGTGACTGCGTGCCTGCATTCCTCTCCGGCTCTTTCACAAATATAGTACAAATCGCAAGGCATAGGCCCGCGCACGACATGATTAAGCATGTCGTCCTGTTCACTGCAATGGAGGTAAACGCAATGTGTTGTGAGCCGGCGAACAGTGCCTCTTAAATCTGTTGGACGACACCCGCCACTTCAGCTCTGAACAGGCGTTGACGTCATGTCAAATATCGGGGGCCTCTCTCGAAATACCGTCTATTTTTCAATCACTTAAGAGTAGGCATGCAGCGTATGGCGTGTGCTGGCACGCCCCCTGCTATATGTGTACCGAGCGCGAAAAAAAACGCCTCACCACCAACCCCAACCTGATGAACCCTTTAAGGAGATTTAAAAATGAAAGCACTCACGATCAAAGACCTGTCCGTCACCGAACAACTCGACAGCAAAGCCATGGCCGGCGTCCGCGGCGGCTACGACTGGAAGGCGAAGATGCTGGCCTTCCCCGCGGTCTACCAGTCCTACGCTTCGGGCACCAAAATCGATGTGACGCAAGCGAACAACCAGATCCAGGACAACGACACCGGCAATGGCTCGGCAGTGTTCGGCGGCGGCATCGCTGCTTTCAACACACAGACCGGCGTCAACTTCAACAGCGT
>JAQGMD010000474.1 GCA_028292565.1 Burkholderia sp.
TGACCATGGGCTTTGCGGTGAATGACAAGTCGTTGTTCGACAGGCTCGCGGTCGGCAAAAAGGTCGATGTGGAATTCGTGCAGCAAGGGTCCGACTACGTCGTTACAACAGTGAAGTAATTCGCGCAGGATGTGCAAACGTATTAAGGCACCGCGCAGGGATAAGTTGGGCAATTTGAAAGATGATCGTGGAACCACCTGCCGTCACTGCGTTCCAAACGCGATAACTGTATATGGCTCGGAACAAGTGCAAACAACGCGATCGATCAGGCCCGATTACCGAGCAGAAGCCCGTCTTGTGGAGGCGCTACAGGAGGAGTGTTCGGGTTAATACCGCAATTACATTCATACCACTTGCGTTCGTTCCAGATCGAAGGGTTGAAGCCGTCGAATTTTTCGGTCGTGCCCGGCGCAGTGGCGCCCTCGCCAGACAAAGTTGCTGAGGTCTTTACGCGCATCGGGTCTCCCGATTGCGCTGGATACGGCTCAGGTCCGCTGCCGCCGCACGCTGTCAAAAGCGCAGCGACAAACACGGGGACGTTAACGGATGCTAAAACCTTGCTGATTTTTCTTTCGTTCTTCAAAGCGTTCCTTCTTCCGGTGTGGCTCTTCCTCGCATTGATGTTGCCGATGCGCAGCACACTCTGAGATTGCTGGTGGGCAAAGGTTCCTGAAAGAACGGAAGAATTGCGGGTTTGAAGTCGCGATGACAAGGGATGTGTCGGATCGCCTAGACGCATTGCAAAGCACTTGTCCGGACTGCTACTCATGCTCGCAACGCGTCTCATGATGCGCTTGATAGTTAGATTACCGCCTTGAAAAATGACGTCTGCGACCCATATGTAGGCAATGGAGAAGTGCCCTCATTGCGAGGGACTACTCATGGACCGTCACCCGGTGAATGCACGCATCGCATTCGCCACCGCAAAGTCCGTTCAGCACTGAGCGAGCGAGAGCTCGATAGCCCGGTTACGACAACTAACGTTGCGTGCATTTCCACAGGCCGGCTTTTCCATTCATCCGCCACATTCCGGGATCGCTGATCCTTATTCACGGGCTGCTACGGCAGCCGCGCCACTTTTTTCGGAGTAAACATGGCTAAAGAAGAACTGCTTGAAATGGACGGCCGCGTCGCCGAGGTACTGCCTGATTCACGTTTTCGCGTGGACCTCGAAAACGGACACCAGCTGATTGCGTACACATCCGGCAAGATGCGGAAAAACCATATCCGGATTCTCGCGGGCGACCGGGTGTCACTCGAGTTGTCTCCGTACGATCTCAGCAAGGGACGGATCACTTTCCGCCATATCGAAACTCGCGGACCTGCTCCGGCCAGACAGCAACGGCGACGCTATTAAACCAGCCTGCTGTACGGGATAGTCACAAGAATAGGGCGCCTGGAGCGCCCTATGTCTTTGATTGAAGAGATACTTCGAGCGAGAGAGCTCGAATTTGCACACTGATTTCTTGATTGGAAAATTCCTGCCGACGACCAGTCTTTCGCCGCATTGGGCAAGTAACCGACCACGATTGAATTGATCAGGGACGAATTGCGAAAAGACGTTAAGCGGCTTGAAATTGAAGCGGCAAGAGAGTTGCTTTTGCGAGAGCGGGGGGAATAGAAGTCTTATCCCATTTCGAGAGAAAAACCAACAACATGCATAAAAACAATAACTTACAACAATAATATAAAGTTAAACATTAAATTTGAATAGTCAATTCTTATAAGTCGTTTTAAAACAATGAGTTATCTCCATCAGTTAAATTGGATTACCAACTGTGCGTTTCGTTGATTTCCTCTTAAAAACAGCATCTTAGACAGTAAAGCTAATCTAATTTCGACATTGCGCGGCGCGCTGCCTGATACCTCGATTCACGAGCGAACATCAATCAACGGCAGCCCGCTTTCCGGATCGGAAGTCCGTTTCAGGTAACCGGCCAACGACAACGTGCGCATGGATCTTCGGCTTCCCTTCTTGCAATGCGACGTCGCCGCGAATGGAAAGCACCTCCACCTGTTCGCTGACCGGGATTTTCTCGTACGACTTGCTGGCCCATTCGAAATATCCAAGCACAACGCTGCTGAATGCGCCGATCGCGGTGAAGCGGGCGGCGGTCAGGTCCTGTTCTTCGCAGAAGCGCTGCAACTGCGACACCACCTCGTCGCCTGTTTCGAAGACCAGCGCATACGTGCGTTCGTCTCCCTCATTGATTACCTTGTGAAGCATTGCGGGCTCCCTCTTAGTCGTAGTTACCGTCGTCTCTGATGCAATTCTGGCAACGCGGCAACAATAGGATGACGCCCTCCGAAAAAAGTTCCGGCGACCCGCTGCCGTATCCATGGCGAAATGGCACTACCCATTGTGTTAACATCCTTGGAAAACGAGGAGACAGCGCATGCGGCATGACCACCATCATCATCACCGCGACCCACACCACCCGCACGACGATCACCACGACCACGGAGAGTCGGAACTGTCCGATACAGACCTGCGTGTACGGGCGCTTGAATCGCTGCTTGTAGAAAAGGGCTACGTCAATTCCGGCGCGCCAGACGTGCTGATCGAAACCTACGAAACGCGCGGATAAGCGTTGCCGCGAACAATTTTGCGCGCCGAGATCGGGTTGATCAACACCAACCCGCAGCGCTTGCGATACGTTATGCAATCGCAGCTATATAGCCGACGCAGCGCGGCCCGGAAATGAACAGGAAGGAACTACTGAATGAAGCGCTCTCACCTCATCGCCGTCATCGCAATCGTGGTCATCATCGTCGCGGTAGCCGGTACGGCCATGTTTTCCCCGCACGATTCCCCACAGGCGGCCAAGGTGCCCGCTGCCAAACCGGCGTTGACGGTGAACACGGTCCAACCGCTTCAGACCAGTCTGCCGATCAGGCTGACGGCGAACGGGAATATCGCTGCATGGGAAGAGGCAAGTATCGGCAGCGAACTGAGCGGCTTGCGGCTGAACGAGGTACGCGTGAATGTCGGTGACGTGGTGGTGGCCGGGCAGGTGCTTGCCACCTTCGCCGGCGAATCGGTTGAGGCCGACGTCGCGCAGGCACGCGCCGTGCTGATGGAGGCGCAAGCCAACGCGACGGATGCAATGGCCAATGCGGGACGGGCGCGTGCACTGCGAGCGAGTGGCGCCCTGAGCGCCCAGGAAGTCAATCAATACCTGACGACTGAAAAAACCGCCAAGGCAAAATTCGAGGCGGCGCGGGCCATGCTGGATGTGCAGAATTTGCGCCTGCGGCATCTGCGGGTCATCGCACCGGACAGCGGCGTGATTTCCGATCGCAAGGCTACGGTCGGTACGGTTACCAATGCGGGCGCGGAATTGTTTCGCATGATCCGCAAGGGACGGCTCGAGTGGCGCGCCGAAGTCACATCGACCGAACTCGGCAAGCTGAAGGCTGGCACCGCGGCGCTGGTCACTGCTGCCAACGGCACGCAACTCGAGGGTAAGGTGCGGATGATTGCACCCACTGTTAACCCGCAAGACCGCGCGGCACTGGTCTATGTCGACTTGCCCGCAGCGTTGGACAACGAGGCGCCGGCCAAGGTCGGCATGTATGCGAAAGGCGAGTTCGACCTGGGCACATCGACCGCACTGACCGTGCCGCAACAGGCAGTCATCATGCGCGACGGTTTCAGCTACGTATTCCGTCTCAACCCCGGCAACCGCGTGAGCCAACTCAAAATCCGGACTGGCCGCAGGATAGGGGAGCAGGTGGAAGTGATGGAGGGGCTGACGCCGGATGCAGCATTGGTTGCAAGCGGCGCCGGCTTCCTCAATGACGGTGACCTGGTCCGGGTGGTAGAAGGCGCGAAGCCGATCATTCCTGCCACGGCTCCTGCAAAACAATAAAGGGCGATAGCCATGATGAATGTCTCGTCCTGGTCGATCAGGAACCCGATTCCGGCGGTCATGCTGTTTGTGCTGCTGACCTTCGGCGGCCTGATGTCGTTCAATATGATGAAGGTGCAGAACTTTCCCGACATCGAACTCCCGACGGTCCTGGTGTCGATTTCCCTCCCCGGCGCCGCACCGGCCCAGCTGGAAACCGAAGTGGCCCGCAAGGTCGAAAATTCGATCGCCACGGTGCAGGGACTCAAACACATCTACACCAAAGTGCAGGACGGCGGGGTGAGCATCACCGCCGAGTTCCGCCTTGAAAAGCCGGTGCAGGAAGCGGTCGACGATGTGCGTTCCGCGGTCTCTCGCGTGCGCGCCGATTTGCCGGGCGATGTGCGTGATCCGAGCGTCAACAAGATGGACCTCGCCGCCCAGCCGGTGCTGTCGTTTACCATCCGTTCGCCGCGCATGGACGACGAAGCGCTGTCGTGGTTTGTCGATAACGATGTTTCGCGCAAGTTGTTGACGGTACGCGGTGTCGGCGCCGTCAACCGCGTCGGCGGAGTCACCCGCGAGCTGCGCGTCGCGGTTGATCCTGCCCGTCTGCAGGCGCTCGGCGCAACAGCCGCGGATATTTCACGCCAGCTGCGCCAGGTACAGACTGAAAGCGCCGGTGGACGCGCTGACCTCGGTGGCGGCGAGCAGCCGATCCGCACGTTGGCCACCGTCAAGTCGGCGGAAGAACTGGGCCGGCTCGAACTGTCCCTGTCCGACGGCCGCCGCATCAAGCTGGACCAGGTTGCCACGGTGAGCGATACGATAGCCGAACCACGTGCCGCCGCACTCCTCAACGGAAAGCCGGTGGTCGGATTCGAAGTGTCTCGCAGCAAAGGTGAGAGCGAAGTCACTGTAGGCGCGGACGTGCAGAGGGCGCTGGCCGAATTGAAGGTACAGCACCCCGATCTGGAATTGACGGAGGCATTCAATTTCGTCAAGCCGGTGGAAGAGGAATACACCGGCTCGATGCACCTGCTGTATGAAGGGGCGATCCTCGCGGTGCTCGTGGTATGGCTGTTCCTGCGCGACTTGCGCGCGACGTTTGTGTCAGCTGTCGCGTTGCCGCTGTCGGTCATTCCCGCTTTCATCGGCATGTACCTGCTGGGTTTTTCGATCAACGTGGTGACGCTGCTGGCGCTCTCGCTGGTGGTGGGCATCCTGGTCGATGACGCGATTGTGGAAGTGGAAAACATCGTGCGGCATCTGCGCATGGGCAAGACACCATTTCAGGCGGCGATGGAGGCGGCCGACGAGATCGGTCTCGCGGTGATCGCTACGACCTTCACCCTGATCGCGGTGTTTTTGCCGACTGCATTCATGAGCGGTGTGGCGGGCAAATTTTTCAAGCAATTCGGCTGGACCGCGGCGCTTGCAGTGTTCGCTTCGCTGGTGGTGGCCCGGGTGCTGACGCCGATGATGGCCGCTTATATCCTCAAGCCTATCGTCGGTGACCATAAAGACCCGGGCTGGATGAAGGTGTATATGCGCTGGGCGGCGTGGTGCCTGAAACACCGCCTGACGACCATGATCGCCGCGACCTTGTTTTTCTTCGGATCGGTGGCACTGATACCGCTGCTGCCCACCGGCTTCATACCACCGGACGACAATTCGCAAACGCAGGTTTACCTCGAACTGCCGCCGGGCTCGACACTGGCGCAGACGGTAGCGGCGGCGGAACAGGCGCGTGGCTTTGTCACTAAGGTGAACCACATCAAGAGCGTATATACCACCGTCGGCGGCGGCAGCGCGGGCGGCGACCCGTTCGCACCGCAAGGCGCGGCAGAAGCGCGCAAGGCGACACTGACCATCCTGATGAGTGAGCGCGGCGACCGCCCGCGCAAGCAAATCATCGAGAACGAGATCCGCACGGCGCTCGAAAAACTGCCCGGCGTGCGCAGCAAGGTCGGTCTCGGCGGCTCCGGCGAAAAATACATCCTGGTGTTGACGGGTGAAGACCCGAACGCACTACAGACCGCCGCACAGGCGGTGGAGCGCGACTTGCGCACGATTCCCGGCCTGGGCAGCGTTGCGTCCAGCGCCAGCCTGATCCGGCCGGAGATCACGGTGCGGCCGGATTTTGCGCGCGCGGCCGACTTGGGCGTGACCAGTTCCGCCATCGGCGAAACATTGCGCATTGCGACCATGGGCGACTATGACATGTCGCTGCCCAAGCTCAACCTGTCGCAGCGCCAGGTGCCCATCGTGGTCAAAATGCAGGAAGGCGCTCGCGCCGACATGAGCCTGCTCGAACGCCTTGCGGTACCGGGTGCGCGGGGGCCGGTGATGCTGGGCCAGGTGGCGACGCTGGAGATGACGGGCGGTCCGGCGGTGATTGACCGCTATGACCGTTCGCGCAACATCAACTTCGAAATCGAACTGTCTGGCTTGCCGCTGGGCGAAGTTACGGCAGCGGTGCAGCAATTGCCTGCGGTCAGAAACCTTCCCGCCGGCGTAAAGGTCGTCGAAGTGGGCGACGCCGAAGTCATGGGAGAGCTGTTTGCCAGCTTCGGACTTGCGATGCTGACCGGCGTGCTGTGCATCTATATCGTCCTGGTGCTGCTGTTCAAGGACTTCCTGCAACCGGTCACGATTCTCGCAGCGCTTCCTCTGTCGCTCGGCGGCGCGTTCGTCGGATTGCTGCTCGCGCAGAAAAGCTTCTCGATGCCTTCGCTGATCGGTCTGATCATGTTGATGGGAATAGCCACCAAAAACTCGATCCTGCTTGTCGAGTACGCCATCGTCGCGCGGCGCGATCATCACATGAGCCGCGTGGAGGCGCTGCTTGACGCCTGTCACAAGCGTGCGCGACCGATCATCATGACCACGCTCGCCATGGGTGCCGGCATGCTGCCGATCGCCATCGGTTTCGGCGCTGCGGACCCGAGCTTTCGTTCGCCTATGTCGATCGCGGTTATCGGCGGATTGATCACATCCACTGTGTTGAGCCTGCTGGTGGTGCCCGCTGTGTTTACCTACATGGATGATCTCGAGCACCTGATTGGTCGCATCGGGCGCAAGGTGAGAGGGCTACGATCTCGAAACGCGCCCGAAGCGAAACTTCCGCCTTGATTGAGCCTGCATCGGAGGAACGTCGGTAGGGATGTAATCCCAACGTTCACCCACCGAACAACGGCTGGCTTTTATTGGGAGCGTGACTGTTGGGATTAGCGCGCGCGCCGCAGATCCCAACCTACTCCAACCATTGGTTAGTGCAACGCGATGTCCTGACTTGAAGTCACTGTCTTGAAATAATTGATGACGAGCCCGCTGATGTTCTCGCTGGTCGTTTGCGGCACCCTGAACTCCCCGTGCAGGCCCTTCATCGCGTGATAGTGCCGCAGCAGGAAAGACCGGAGGTGTTCCCGGTCAAAGGTGTGAACGATGCCAGGCAACGCAGTCGGCGGTACCGCCTTCGCGGTCGAAGTACACATGAATACCAGCTTCAGCGTTTCATCGATGCGGCTACAGAGATGAAACCACTGCGGCTCGTGGTCGTCGAGCCGCTTGAAGTAGCGCCGGACCTCTTCAATCTCGAAAAGCTCGCGCTGGTCGGATTCGTATCCGGTGACCAGGAAGGAAAGGGTGCCGTTATTGGTCAATACGCTTTCGCGCGTCGCGACCAGCGACTTCAGGCGGCTTGCACACTCGCTGACGTCGCCTTGTTCGATAGCCTTGCGATCTATGGCTATGAGGTTCCGGCCGGCTGCGAGTACATCACTGAGGAAGGCTGTAGTCATTTCTTTTTTGCTTCAAACCAGGTTGGCTTGGTCGGCAGTTGGCTATTTGGGAGCATGATAATTGCCAGCGAGGCCGGTTAAAGCGCCGAAAAGACGGAGAGTTCCGCCGGTGCTCTCTTCAGTTCCGCAACCGTTCGATGATGATTGCCGTCTGCCATCCCGCTGCGGCAAACCGGGCTTGCCTCCAGCCGTTTGCCAGTTGTTCCACCGAATCCATCATTGCCCGCGACGCGGCAATCACCGCTTCCATGGGCGTAGCAGCCGTTTGCCGGGCGCGCTCTATATTGCAGAGCAGTTCTTCCAACCCGGGTCGATGATGCGAAGGAGCGGCATCAACCGCCTCCCTCAACAGCATGGTGCGGAAATGCTCGAAGGCTTCCGGGTCACTCGTGTGCAGGGTAACTAGGGTATCGAAATCGGGAAGGGAGGGGCCGAGTCTCATGGTGCGTTCGGTTCGTGGCAAAGTCATAGGTATACGCTCTATCGTTATTCTTGATGGTGCAGTGAGTCAATGCGGAGCTGTGGTGACCTTGAGACTACACAAATTGCGCAACATCACTTCCCTGAGATACAGGATAAAGCCATTTCTCTTTCGACAACATCCCATATTCATGAGAGACCGGTAGTCCGGTTTAGCTAGAGCAGTTTCAGCCTGACTGTG
>JAQGMD010000001.1 GCA_028292565.1 Burkholderia sp.
CATTATAAACTTGGATTGCGGTAATGGCCGGGGTTTCATAGTTCGCGTCGCGCGTCATCTGTGGCAACCAGTCGGAAATCGGCAGATCAGATTGCTCGGCGGAAGCAGGTGGGCAAGGTAAAATATCGCAATGACTTCGCCGCAATTTATCCATCTCCGCTCCCACTCCGAATATTCCATCGTCGACGGCCTCGTCCGTATTGACGATATCGTCAAGGCCGCCGCCAAAGACGGGCAGGCCGCGCTCGCCGTGACCGACCTCGCCAACCTGTTCGGCATGGTCAAGTTTTACAAGGCCGCGCGCGGCAAAGGCGTCAAGCCGATTGCCGGTTGCGATGTCTGGATTACCAATGATGACGATCGCGACAAGCCGTCGCGCCTGCTGCTGCTGGTGAAGAACCGCGACGGTTACCTGCAGTTGTGTGACTTGTTGTCCAAAGCCTGGCTGACCAACTTGTATCGCGGTCGGGCGGAGATTCGTGCAGAGTGGCTGGAAAGCCTCGCCGCCGGCGGATTGATTGTGCTGTCCGGCGCGCATTCCGGTGATGTCGGAATGGCTATCGATAATGGCAATCCCGCAGCCGCTGAAAAGTGCGCGCAACGTTGGGCGCGGATTTTCCCGAATCATTTTTACATCGAAGTGCAGCGCGCCGGCCAGCCCAACATGGAAAATCATGTGCGGCAGGCGGTTGCGGTAGCTGCGAAGGTGAAACTGCCGGTGGTTGCAACTCATCCGATACAGTTTCTGACAAAAGAAGAGTTCATCGCGCACGAAGCGCGCACCTGTATCTCGGAAGGCGAGATCCTCGCTAATCCGCGCCGTACCAAACGCTTCAATGAGCAGCAGTGTTTCAAGACCCAGGCCGAGATGGCGGAGCTGTTTGCCGACATGCCGGCGGCCATGCAGAACACGATCGAAATTGCCAAGCGCTGCAATCTGCAACTTGAACTGGGCAAGCCGAAGCTGCCGAATTTCCCGACGCCGGATGGCGTGACCATCGACGAATTTCTGGAGATGCAATCGCAGGAAGGCCTGAACCAGCGCCTGCTGCAGTTGTTCCCGAAAGAAGAAGAGCGCGAGAAACAGCGGCCGCGTTACGAAGCGCGCCTGAAGTTCGAGACCGACACCATCATCAAGATGGGATTCCCCGGCTACTTCCTGATCGTGGCGGACTTTATCCAGTGGGCCAAGAACAACGGCGTGCCGGTCGGCCCGGGCCGGGGTTCCGGTGCGGGTTCGCTGGTCGCGTATTCGCTGAAGATCACCGATCTCGATCCGCTCGAGTACGCGCTGCTGTTCGAACGCTTCCTGAATCCGGAACGGGTATCGATGCCCGACTTCGACATCGACTTTTGCCAGGAAGGCCGCGACCGCGTGATCCAGTATGTGAAGGATCGCTACGGCAGGGATGCGGTATCGCAGATCGCCACTTTCGGTACGATGGCGGCGAAAGGCGCGGTACGTGACGTCGGACGAGTGCTCGATATGAGCTACAACTTCTGCGACGGCATTTCCAAGCTCATCCCCTTCAAGCCCGGCAAGCTGGTGACGATCGCGGATGCGATCGAGGAAGAACCGCTGCTCAAAGAGCGCATGGAGAATGAAGAAGAGGTTAAGCAACTGCTGGACCTCGCGCAGCAAGTCGAAGGCATTGCCCGTAACATCGGCATGCACGCCGGCGGCGTATTGATCGCGCCCGGCAAGCTGACCGACTTCTGCCCGCTCTATACGCAGGGTGGCGATGCCGGCGTGGTTTCGCAGTACGACAAGGACGACGTGGAGGCGGTCGGCCTGGTCAAGTTCGACTTTCTGGGACTGACCACGCTGACGATCCTCGACCGGGCGGTACGCTATATCAAGCAGCTCGATCCGGCGATGGCCGATTTCGACCTGGCGAAGCTGCCGCTGAAAGACAGGCCGTCCTACGAGTTGCTGGCCAAGGCCAAAACCGTCGCCGTGTTCCAGCTTGAAAGCCGCGGCATGCAGGGCATGCTGAAAGACGCCCGGCCGGACCGCTTCGAAGACATTATCGCGCTGGTGGCGCTGTATCGCCCGGGTCCGATGGACCTGATCCCGGATTTCTGCCGACGCAAGCACGGCGAGCGATTCGAGTACCCGGATCCGCGTACTGAAGGCATCCTGTCCGAAACCTACGGCATCATGGTGTATCAGGAGCAGGTGATGCAGATGGCGCAGGTGATCGGCGGCTACTCGCTCGGCGGCGCTGACTTGCTGCGTCGCGCGATGGGCAAGAAGAAAGCCGAAGAGATGGCGGAGCATCGCGAGTTGTTCCGCGCAGGCGCCGCGATCAACGGGCTGACGAAAGAAAAGGCCGACGAGATCTTCGACTTGATGGAGAAGTTCGCCGGCTACGGCTTCAACAAGTCGCACGCCGCCGCGTATGCATTGCTGTCGTACCACACCGCATATCTGAAGGCGCACCATCCCGCCGCATTCATGGCAGCCAACTTGTCGCTGGCGATGGACGACACCGACAAGATCAAGATCCTGGTCGAGGATGCGATCGACATCTGCGGGCTGACCTTGCTGCCGCCGGATATCAATCAGTCCGATTACCGGTTTACGCCGGTGGGCGAGGCGGGCAAGAAAGCCACGCAAATCCGCTATGGCCTGGGCGCAGTCAAAGGTTCCGGCCAGAACGCGATCGAAGCGATCGTCGCCGCGCGCCAGTCTGGACCGTTCACCGACCTGTTCGACTTCGTCAAGCGCGTCGACAAGCGCCAGATCAACCGCCGCACCATCGAATCGCTGATCCGTGCCGGTGCCTTCGATTGCTTCAGTGTCGATCGCGCGATCCTGCTGGCAACGGTCAACTTCGCAATGGAATGCGCGGAACAGGCCGAGGCGTCCGCGAACCAGGTGAGCCTGTTCGGCGGCGATGAAGACGAAAACATGAAGCCGGACTATGTGAAGGCCGCCCCATGGACCGACAAGCAAAAGCTTACCGAGGAAAAATCGGCGCTCGGCTTTTATCTGTCGGGCCACCTGTTCAACGCATACGCCGAGGAGGCGCGAAGGTTTGCACGTACCAAACTTGCAAGTCTCGAGCCCGCACGCGAGCCGCGGTTGATCGCAGGCGTCATCAGTGGGGTTCGTACGCAAATGACCCAACGCGGCAAGATGGTGATCGTGTCGCTCGACGATTCGACCGCGGTGGTCGACGTGACCGTCTACAACGAACTTTACGATCCCAACAAGCACCTGTTCAAGGAGGACGAATTCCTGGCGGTGCAAGGCAAGGTAATGGAGGACCGCTTCTCGGGCGGGTTGCGCATCACCGCTGAGAAGGTAATGGATATTGCCGGCGCGCGCGCTCAATTCGCCAAGCAGCTCGCTTTCTCGCTGACCGACCGTATCGACACCGCACAAATCAAAACGATCCTGGCGCCGTATCGTTCCGAAGCCGGGTTGCCTGTGACTATGCGCTACGTCAGGCAAGGTGTCGGCTGCGAAATCCGCATTGCTGACGAATGGCGTGTGGCGCCGGCCGACGCGTTGAAGCAATCGCTGGTAGATTGCCTCGGTGTGCAGGGCGGCGTTGAGGTCGAATATTGATCTGGTTGGCAGGCGCCAGTGGCCGCCTGCCGAAATCCCGGATCGTTCCCTGACCGAACGCCAGGCGCTGAACCGCACCACCTCTAAAAGAATAACCCCAGATTAAACAGGGATGTCATGACCACAGTCCTTAGGCCCGCACCCAAGGCTCAGCAAGTCCTTGCGTATCTCCCGTTCACGCTCTTTTTCCCGATCGGCGTTGTTTACGCCGGGTTTCTTGCATTTCTGCTCGCGCTGGTTGCCGATGGCGACTATCGCGCCCGCTGGGAAAACATCAAGGCCAACCCGATGTTCCGCCCGATACTGCTTTTGTCGGCGGTGTTCTGCATCATCGCGCTGTATTCCGACTGGCACGGTAAGGAATTCTGGTCCGGATTCGCGCATTACCAGACCTACCTGATTTTGCTGCTGTTCCTCAGTGTCGGCGCCGGGGAGTGGCAACACAAGGCCGTCAAAGTGTTTGTCGCGGGTGCCGTGTTTGCGGCGACCGTGTACTACCTGACCCTCGTTGGCGCAGTGCCGGCGAAATTGCCGTTCACCAGTTACGTCATCTATAGCGGCAACAAGTCGATCCTGCTCGGCCTGCTGATGTCGATTGCCGCAGGCTTCGTGTTTCACGACCTGCTCAGTCGCCACACCGCGCATGACCTGAAGGCAAAGGCATGGCGCATCGCTACCTTCCTGTATATTTGCGGCGCGTTGATGTTTGTGTCGAAAGGCCGGACCGGCTACCTGGTATTCCTGGCGCTGATTCTTCTCGCCATGCTGAAATCGGCACGTATATCGTTACGTGGCTGGGGCGGAACCATCGTCGTGCTGGCGCTGCTTACCGGCTTGACGTGGCAGAATTCTGACTCGCTCCGTACGCGTATCGGCGAGACAGTTAGCGACGTGCAGCGCTTTGCCGAAAATCCGACCGGATACGCGCAAACCAGCACCGGCATACGCCTGCAGATGTACCGTCAAACCCTGGATATGATTGCGGAAAAACCATTGCAGGGTTTCGGGATAGGCTCATGGATGCCGGTCTTCCTTGAACGATACGGAAGCACGATCGCGGAAGCAGCAATCACTCCGCATAACGACTACCTGCTTTACGCAGCGGAGGGCGGCATGATCGGACTGGGCGCATTGCTGTTCATCTGGCTGACGCAATTGCGCATTGCGCTCGCGATGAAGTCGCGCGAAGGCGCGTGGCTTTGCTTTCTTACCGTAGCGATGATGATCTGCGGCATGTTTAACGCAGTCCTGCGTGATGGCATTTTTGCAATGGCATTCATGATCCTGTTAGCGATTCCGTTGGCTGGTGCAATTCGTGCGCCCAGTCCGGCGACAGAGAAGGAAAAATAATGAAGTTGCAAGGACACTCAAAGCGTCTGTTCCTGATGCTGCGGCCATACAAGAACCGCCTGGCGCTCGCATTCCTTGGCATGATGCTCACCGCCGCGACCGAACCCGCGCTGGCGGCGCTGATGAAAATCCTGCTCGACAAAGGCTTTGCAACCGGCAAGCCCACATTTGCGCTGTGGACCGTGCCGGTCTTCGTCATCGGCATTTTCGTGGCCAGGGGGATATCGACCTTTGTTACCACTTACATGATGACCTGGGTTTCCACCCGGCTGCTCAATGAACTGAGGCAGTTAGCGTTCAATCGCATCCTTGATGTGCCGCTCGGCTTTTATTCGAGCAATTCGGTCGGACGCGTGATCAACGCAATGATGTTTGAAGTCCAGCAGATCGTCGACATGATCAAGAACGTGCTGACTTCGGTGATCCGGGACACATTGACAACGATCGGGCTGCTCAGTTACCTGCTTTGGGTGAACTGGCGCCTGACCATTATCACGCTGGTGCTCATTCCGTTGATTGCAGTGATTGTCCGCCTGACCGGTAAGCGCCTGCGGAAGCTGAACAAGGAGTATCTGTCGATCAATGCAGAACTCACACAGGTGATCGAAGAAACCACGCGTGCGCATCAGGTAATCAAGATTTTTGGCGGACAACAATACGAACAGATACGATTCGAAGAGCGAGCCGGCAGGTTGCGCCGATATGCGATGCGGATGGCAACCACCTTCGCTGCAACGGTGCCGATTACGCAAGTCGTGACGGCATGCGCCGTGTCGATCGTGATTGTGATTGCGTTGATCCAGTCGAGCCAGGGACACGCGACAGTAGGCGGCTTTGCGTCGTTCATCACCGCGATGCTGATGCTGCTTACTCCATTGAAGCACTTGGCAGAAGTGAATGGACCGTTGCAGCGCGGACTGGCGGCGGCCGAGGCAGTCTTCGGGTTGATCGATGCAAAGCCGGAACGGACCACCGGCAAGGTGCTGCCGGGACGCGCACACGGCCGGCTCGATTTCGTCAATGTCTCGTTCTCCTACCCGGAGCAGACGCAAATGGCGCTGTCCGACATCAACCTGACGGTCATGCCTGGCGAAACCGTAGCGCTGGTGGGCATGTCCGGCGGCGGGAAATCTACGCTGGTCAACCTGGTCCCCGGGTTTTATGCAATCAACAGTGGCGAAATCCGGCTGGACGGCGAGTCCATCGAAGAAATCTCATTGCAGAGCTTGCGCGCACAGATCGCGATGGTGAGCCAGAACGTGGTCTTGTTTGACGACACCGTGGCAGCCAACATTGCGTATGGCGATCCCGCGCCCGACCGTACACGCATCGAGGCGGCGGCCAGGGCTGCGCATTTCGGCGACGTGATCGCGAACCTGCCGCAGGGGCTGGAAACGCTGATCGGCGATAACGGCTCGCGTCTCTCCGGCGGACAGCGCCAGCGCCTGGCGATTGCCCGCGCAATTTACAAGGACGCACCTATCCTCATCCTGGATGAAGCGACATCCGCCCTCGATTCCGAGTCGGAGCGCGCGGTACAGGCGGCGCTGGAACAGTTGATGCAGGGCCGCACCACGTTAGTCATCGCGCACCGCCTGTCCACGATTGAGCGCGCTGATCGTATCGTGGTGCTGGCCAACGGCGGTATTGTGGAAATCGGCTCGCACGCCGAACTCCTTGCAAGGAGTGGCGTGTATGCCAACCTTTACCACTTGCAGTTTGAGAAGGAAACCGAGAAGGAAGTCGGCTGATTCGGCTTATTTCGCTCGGGCAGGGGAGGCGGCAGCGGATTGCCCCTTCCCGGTTACGGCGTGCACGCCCTTGAATTTCCACAGTCCGCTGATGCGGCCCACCAGCCGCGCCAGGTAACGCGGCTGAGGGAGCAGGATGCGCGGCAACAGTGTCGCCAACGCCAGTAACAAAGTCTTCCACCGCAATGCGTTTGCTTCTCGGGCGCCGACATGCTTCCCCGTATATATCAGCTTGGACTGGGCGTGGTGATAGCCGCGTGTGAACTCCGCCCCCAACGGGCTGGGGCCGCGAACCGATCCTCTCGATAAGTGCGTGATGGTGACTTCAGGTGCAAGGATGACTTGCCGCCCTTGCATGAATGTGCGCTGGCACAAGTCCTCGTCTTCATAGTAGAGGAAGAAGGTTTCATCGAAGAAGCCGACCTCTCGCATGATTTCCATGTTGAGCAGCATAGCCGCTCCGCATACGAACCCGACGCAACACGCACCCTCGGCAGCCGGACCGCGTGACGTCCAGAGCGTATTCGGCCACCGGTAGCTCACTTCTATGCGGCCGCCTTTCCTGATGAGATGAGGAGCAATGATCCCTGCCTCGGGATATTGCTCTGCTACGTCCAGTAGCCGTTCAAGGCTGTCGCGTTCGACGATACAGTCCGGGTTGAGCAGCAAGGCATGGCTGGTCTGTGCCTGTCGCAACGCAAGGTTGTTGGCGGCGCCGAAGCCGAGGTTGCTGGCGTTACGGATGATCTTCGCGTTCGGCATTTCACGTGCCACCGTGGCCACTGTGTCGTCCGCGCTACCGTTGTCGACTACCACTACATGAGGCAAAGTGCCGAGCGTCTGCGCCAACGCAGCCACGCAATGCGCGCTGTTGTAGGTGACGACGATGACGGTGAGGTCCGCCGTGGTGAGAAGGTGAGGCTGAGTGATAGGCACGGATGAATCCACTGGCTGGTCAAAAAGATCGGGTCCGTACAATGAATGCCGCAAGAGTTTGCATTACGAAAACTTCCGCCAGGCACGGCATGGACCTGTGGCAATGGTAGCGTAAGTTGAGAAATATTGTGGTTGTTCATTGTCGTTTCTTAATATGTGGCGTCCGGCTGATCTGCCACGCAGCGTGACGCTGCGGATGACAAGCCGATATCAATAAGGTAAGTTCGCAGTCTTCCCGGCTATCCCTTCGGAGGTCCGCTTTGCGTTATCTGCAGTGGTTTCTCGTCGCGGTTTGCACACTCTTCCCCATCGTCCTGTTCGTCGTGCCGCGTGGCGGGAACACCAGCTTCTATCTGTTGCTGGTCATCAGTCTGTCCGGCATTGCCGTGGGATTAAAACCAATGGCGGGAGGATTCGTCGAAACACTCAGGAAATACTGGCCGCTCAACCTCGCCATGGCCGGCCTCGCCTGCGCGATATTCGCCAACCATCTGGCGCTCGGCCACTTCGTGTCGAAGACTTACGACATGCCGTTCCGGCTCGCGTGTTTTGCATTGCTGTTCTGGATCATGTTGCTCATGCCGGCCAAAGGGATGAAGCACCTTCAATGGGGATGGATAGTCGGTGCAATTATCTGCGCGGTCGTCCTTTACGTGCAGACGGCGGGCGGGGTCGAGCGACCCATGCGTTTGTTTACCATCCCCACCATACCGTTCGGGAACATCGGTCTCTTGATGGGTGCATTTGCGCTGCTGTCGATCGGGTGGAATGAACGGGAGGAGATCACAACCATCGTGTCAAAACTTGCCGCCGGCGCCATGGCCGTTTACGGATCGTACCTGTCGCAAACCCGTGGTGCGTGGCTCGCGCTGCCGCTCTTTCTCGCAATCGCTATTGCGCTATCGCGAAGATTCCGGCTGCGACACAAATTTGCATTCTTCGCCGCGGCGATCGCGCTGCTATGCAGTTCCTACCTGCTAAGCAGCGCGATCCAGAAGCGCATAGGCGAGGGGACAACCGACATCAGCGAATATCTTTACAAAAACAATCCGAATACCTCGCTCGGCATCCGCTTCCAGTTGTGGCGCGGCTCCTGGCTGTTGATCAAGGAAAATCCTGTCTTTGGAATCGGCCTTGAGCACTACCCGCAAGCTGTGCAGCAACTGGTCGCCCGCCATGAACTCACGCCGGACGCGGCGTCGCATCCTCATTCCCACAACGAGCTGTTGTTTCATCTGACGACCCTGGGTTTGCCCGGGCTGTTGGCCATTCTTGCCCTTTATTTTGTCCCCGCCAGTTACTTCTTCAGGGAGAGAAATCATCCTGACCGTGAGACGCGAACGGTGGCCGGCATGGGCCTGGCTCTGACGCTCGGCTATTTCGTTTTCGGACTGACTGATGTGATGTTTTACTGGACGGTGAGTCACACATTCTATGCGGTCGCCCTCGCCGTGCTGTTCGCGCATCTCGTAAAAAGGAAGTCGCTTCTGAAGCGCGAGGTCGCTGAGCCAGATCAACGGCTGGCGTCGCCGATGTCCACCGCTACACCTCTAAAATAGAGAGCGCTTTTCCGCACGTCGAGCGCGTGCCCGTCCTTATCCTTCTTCGTCAACCTGCTGTTTCTCGCAGTTGTGATCGCCGCATCGCAGGTTTCTAATCGCGTCTTCCCCCATGCGGAAAATGACATGGCAAGCCAATTAGTGCCGGGCGATGTGCTGCAGAAGTCCGACAAGATCCTGTTCATCACGCATCTTGCCCTTGGCGATTACACGTACCTGCAAAACTGTTTCCACGCGTTTGCACGGGCCTACCCGCATATGCGTGTACATCTATGGGTGGACGAAGTTTTGCGCACCACCGACGCTTCAAAATGGGAGTATCTGAAGAAGCAGGCGCTGTTTGACTGGCTCGCCGCCAGTCCGTTCATCAACAAGGTTTACAACCGCACGTATTGCCCGCAGGTTTTCCAGGAATCGATCATCGAAGCGCAGCAGGAGGACTACCCTTTGGTGGTATCGCTCGCAACCTTGCGCCCGTATCAGTATGCACGCCTTGCGCGGAAGATAAGTCCGCACGGTTACGTTACCGGCATCAAGGGAGCAACCGGCTTCCTGTCGATGCATCACCATCTTGCATATCGTCGGCTCGATGCTGTGCTGCCGGCTTACAAGGTTTCGAAAGACCATCCGCAGCACATCAGCGACGTGCATGCCGATTGGTTCCGGCAGTTGTTCGGCATAGAGATTGCACCGGAGGCGCGCTTCCCGTTTGTACACATTCCCGAGCAGTGGTCTGAGCGTGCCAGAAAGACGCTGGCTGAATGGGACTTCAGTCATCGTAGCGGCAAGCTGGTCTTCATCAACCCTTATGCGAAGACGAAAAAAAGATGCTGGCCGCTGGACCGGGTCGCTGAACTGATCATAGCGATGTCGGCCAGCGAGCGGTGGCGTGATGCCTGTTTCATTATAAATGCAGTGCCGCAGCAGATGGAAACCGCAAAGAAGATACTCGAGGGCTATCGGCTGAAAAGGACCCACCTGTTCAGCGCGCAGGAAAACTTCTTCGAGTTGCCGGCGACCCTGAGCCAGTGCGACCTGGTCATATCCGTCGAAACGGCTGTAATGCATCTTGCCAATGCAGTGCATGTGCCTGTGATCGCGCTGATGCGGCAGAAGAACCCGGAATGGGTGCCGATCGACAGTGCCAACAGCACCGTAATCAAGACTGCGCAACGCAGGGATTGGGTAAAGGAAATCACCGTCGATAAGGTGATGGGAGTACTGTGAGTTGACTGCAAGTTTCCACATCGCGTTTGGCGTCGACAGCCACTATTTCCGCGGGATGGGCGTGACGATCGCGTCGATCATTGCAAACAATCCGGGGACGCATTTTGTTTTCCATGTGTTTGCATTCGCCGTATCCGACGACAACCGCGACAGGTTGCGCCAGATCCAGGCGAGGCACTGCGTAACTGTCGAGATTCACATCGTGGATCGGGCGGTGTTTGGCGAGTATGCGAATTTTCCCGATTTCGCGCAGTATTCGGCCGCCATCTTCACACGTCTGCTCATACCCGGCGCGTTGCGCGGAGTCGCCGACAAGGTGTTGTACCTCGACTCGGACATCCTGTGCCTCGGTAACATGGAGGAACTTTTTTCCATGGATATTGAGGACAGCGTCGTGGCGCTGGTGCATGACAACGGCGCGGAAACGGTCCGGACGCAATGCGGAAAGTTGCACTTGCGCCATCAGCGGTACTTCAACTCCGGCGTGCTGTATATCCACATCGAAAACTGGATAGCCTATGACATCACCGGCAAGACCATGCGCACCATACTCGAACGCGGCCGCGACTTCATGTTCCCGGATCAGGACGCGTTAAACATCGTGCTGGATGGGCAGGCAATCTTCATCGATGGAAAATGGAATCTGCAATACAACCTGGACAATCGCGTGAAGGAGGGTGACTTGCGCATGGGTGATCTCGGCGAGCCGGTCTTTATCCATTTCACCGGCCGCGTGAAGCCCTGGCACGACTGGAGCATGCACGAAGCGCGGGCATTGTTCCTGAAGTACCAGTCGCTTTCTCCATGGGCGGGTATGCCGCTGGATCCGCCCCGCAATTACAAGGAAATGAGGATGGCTGCGCGCTATCTGCTCAAACAGGGGCAGGTTGCCGATGCGGCGCTATGGTATGCGCGGTACATCGTGACCAAGTTCTCCACCCCGCCGGCTGAAAAAGCGGTGTGAGGAGCATGCATCGGTCCGGGCAGCAGCCCTTTCATGTTGCGTTCTGCGTCGACGACAATTACTTCCGCAGTATGGGGGCGACGATCTCCTCTCTTATCGAACACAATCGCCATGTGCGTTTTGTTTTTCACGTCTTCGTGTTTTCCATTGCTGATGACCATCGACGCAGGCTGCGCGAAATGGAATTCAGGTTCGGCGCCAGCGCGCAGATCCATATCATCGATCCCGCGGTGTTCCAGCAGTTTTCTCATTTCATCCGGTCTTCCTATTATTCGGCCTCCATATTCGCCCGGTTGTTGATCCCGCCGATCCTGCAGGGCGTGGCCACGAAAGTGCTTTATCTGGATGCGGATATTCTTTGCGTGGGCGACATAGCGGAGCTGGTTCAGATGGACGTCAGTGGAACGATTGCCGCAGTTGTTTCCGATGCCGTGGCAACATCGGCACGAAGGCGCGTCGAGCTTGGTCTCTGCCGGCCGCGGTATTTCAACTCCGGCGTGATGCTCATGAATATCGATTTGTGGATGACGAACAGGATCACTGAAACCACGATAGACACGATTATGAAGCGCGGGAAAAACTTCCGCTTTCCAGACCAGGATGCGTTGAATGTCGTTCTCGACGGTCGCGCAAAATTCATAGCCGGGAAGTGGAACTATCTCTATGGCCTGGTTGGCGACCTGGAGCGGGGAAGAACGACTATGCGACCCGTCGACGATGCGGTCTTTATTCACTTTGCGGGTGCAGTCAAGCCATGGAATGACTGGTGTTTGCACGAATCACGGGACCTGTTTTACAAATACCACGCGAGCTCATGCTGGGCCGATATGCCGCTCGATCAGGCGCCGCAGAACTACAAGGAAATGCGCATGCATTCCCGTTTCCTGTTGAGGCGGGGGCGGGTGCTCGACAGCCTCGGCTGGTACGTCAGTTACCTGAAGGCCAGGCCGCGCTCCTTTCTCTTCGCACTATTTCATCCGGAATTACTCATGTCGACGCCGTTGATTCCTCGCGATTTACTTGAGAAATCGGGAAAAATCCTGTTCGTCGCGCATCTTGCCTTGGGTGACTATACCTATTTGCAAGGCTGTTTCCGCGCTTTCTCGCAAGCCTGGCCCCACATCAAGATCCATCTGTGGGTGGACGAGCGTAGGCGCACCAGCAGGGCTTCCGAATGGGAGCACCTCAAAAAGTATGCGCTGTATGACTGGCTTGCCGAATGCCGGTACATCGAGAAGGTGTATGACCGGACTTACAGCCCTGCCACGTTCGCGCAATCGCTGCACGAGGCACAGCATCAGGATTATCCGATCGTCGTGTCACTGGCGGTGCTTGAACGGCATAAGTACGCGACCCTTGCGCGAAGCATCAGTCCGCATGGATTTGTCGTGGGCCAGAAAAAGCGGGTCCGGTTTTACGACATTCCCAAGCATCTCATCTACCGGAAACTGGACGCTCACATTCCCGCATACACCGCGGCGTCGCATCCGGGTCAGCATATCAGCGATATCTACGCCGGCTGGTTCTCCCGGTTGTTCGGGGTCGAGGTTCCACAGGCTTTGCGGTTTCCCGTTCTTGATATACCCGAAAAGTGGATACGGTACGCCAGACAGCAAGTCGGGGCGTGGGGACTTGCACGTGGGGAGAAGATCGTCTTCCTGAATTCTTTTTCCAAGTCACGCGAGCGAAACTGGCCGTTCGAACGATTGATCGAGTTGATTCGGGCGATACGCCGGCAAGAAAAGTGGCGGGACAGCGGCTTTATCATCAACGTCGTTCCGGAAGAACTGGAATCGGTGAGAAAATTGTTTGCGCATCGCCTGCCTGAGCACACCTATTTGTTCAGCGCCGATGAAAACTTTTTTCAGTTACCGGCCATGCTCAGTCTCTGCGACCTGATTGTTTCGGTCGAAACCGCGGTAATGCACCTGGCTAATGCGGTGCACGTTCCGGTGATTGCGCTGATGAGGAAGAAGAATCCGGAGTGGGCGCCGATTGATACGAAGAACAGCACGGTTATTACGGTGGCAGGGAAGGATGATTGGGTGGACAGGATCACGGTGGAGCAGGTGATCGCAGAGCTTCCTGAATAGCTTCCGGGAGCCGCTCATCACGAATCCGCGCCGCTGACGAATCGGAAGGCGCCCCAAAGCTCGTCCTTGCTGACTGTGACCATGATGTGTCTCCTGTTCTGTCAGTGACGGGGTTTCACATCCCGGTCGCGCAGTTGGAACGGGCGTCAGCCGCGGTATCGTCCCTGAAAATCGCGGAACCGAATGCCTTCGCCGACAAAGAAATGTTGTCGCCCAGCCGCAGGTCCGCTACCTCTTCTTCCGAGGCTATCACTTCAACAATATCCTGGCCGACCAGCAGGGAGACGATATGCACCACTTCTTCATGCCTGATAGCCAGTACCTGGGCGCGCAAGTTGAGCTTGCCGGCGAGCCGGCGCTGCAGGAAAACTTCGGCAGGAGTGCCGGACTGCACTATGCGTCCATCCTCCAGGCGCAACACCCGCTCCGAAAGCTTGAATACTTCGCCCAGGTCATGACTGACCATGATGGTCGTCACGCCGAAGCGCTGGTGTAGAGTGGCGAGGTCGTCTTGCAGCTGGCTGCGCAGCTGTGCATCCAGGGCCGAGAGCGGCTCGTCGAGTAGCAGTAACGCCGGCTTGCGCGCAATGGCGCGGGCCAGTGCCACGCGCTGTTTTTGTCCGCCGGACAGCATGCCGGGCAGGCGTTGATGAAGGGCGGCCAGGCCCGTCAGTTCGAGCAATTCATCAACCAAACGCGTATCGCTTTTGTCGGCGGCATAGGCGACGTTGTCCCGTACGCTGAGGTTCGGGAAAAGCGCATAGTCCTGGAATACAAATCCGATCGGGCGCTTTTGCGGCGACAATCTGACCCGTGTTTTCGAATCCAACCACGTTGCACCATTGACGACTATCCTGCCGCTATCGGCTTCGGCGAGGCCGGCGAGCATACGCAGGATGGTCGTCTTGCCGGCGCCGGAGGGCCCGAACAACGTCACGAAGCTGCCGGCTTCAAGTGTCGCCTGTATATCCAGATGCAGGGGGCCGCTTGCGCTATGCAACGTCTTGGTCAGGGCGATGTCTATCACCTCTGTCCCCCAATTCGCGTCAGCCAGTTTTTGTTGACCAGATAGACGGTCAGCAGGATGACAAACGTGACGGCGAAGAGGACCAATGCATAGAAGTTTGCGGCTGCGTAGTTGAGGCTTTCCACTTCATCGTAGATGGCGATGGACGCTACCTTGGTCACGCCCGGGATATTCCCGCCGATCATCAGGATGACGCCGAACTCACCGACCGTATGCGCAAAGCTCAGCACCGTTCCCGACAATAATGCGGGTTTGATGTTAGGCAGCAGCACACGGAACAGGGTCACGATATCCGGCTTGCCCAAGGTGCGGGATGCTTCAATCAATGATATCGGCAGGTTCTGGAATCCGGCCTGAACAGGCTGCACCATGAACGGCAGGCTGAAGATCACCGAGCCGATCACCAGTCCCTCGAAGCTGAATACCAGCCGGATATGAAACCATTGCTCAAGCCACTGGCCGAATGCGTTTTGCGGGCTGAAGGCCAGCAGCAAATAGAAGCCAAGCACCGACGGTGGCAGAACCAGCGGCATGCTCACCAGGGTTTCGACCACCGGTTTGAGCCGTATCCGTGTGTGTGCGATCCAGTAGGCGAGGGGAATGCCGATCACTAACAGGATGGCGGTCGTGATCGCTGCCAGGCGGAACGTCAGGGCGAGGGGCTGCCAATCAAAGTCCATCATGCCGCCCCCGGAACCACGGTCATTTCGTTGGACTTCACCAGACCCTCGACCGCGTCGCCGATAGCGAGCGCCAACGCATGGGAGGCCCTGGTGGTGATGATCGATTCCACCGTGTGGCCATCCGCATCCAGCGTTACCTTCGTCAGCAATTGGCCACGTTCAATGGTCGTGACGCGCCCCGGAATGCGATTGCGCATGCTGATGAGGCCGGACAGATTCTTCGCGAGCGCCACTTCCGTTTCCTTGAACAGCAAGGTCACAGGCATGCCGTTCGGCCAAGACGCAATCTCCTCACCAGCGCCTATAAGGGTGGCGGTATAGCGACGCTCCGCCACGGCGACCTCGATCACCGCAATGCTGCCGACCGCCTCCACCGTCGTGATATGGCCAGGCAAGCGATTCATGGGAGCAGGTATCCGTAGCGTTCAAATATCGCGCGCGCTTTTGCCGAATAGACAAAGTCGTAAAACTGTTGCGCCACCTTCGGGTTGGTTTGCTGGCCGTGCCTGAGGATCACGGCGCCCTGGGCAATCGGCTGGTATGAGCCATTGGGCAATTCAATCCATCTTCCCTGGCCTTTCATTTCCGGCGACACCACCACTGATTTCGCGGTGAAGCCGGCGTCCGCGGCCTTCGAATGGATGTACTGGTTAGTCTGCGCAATGCTTTCACCGAAAACCAGCTTAGGTTTCAACGCGTCGTTCAGCTTGAAATGATCGAGTACCTTGATGGTCTCGCGGCCGTACGGAGCGGTCCTTGGATTGGCAACCGCGATCTTTGCGACAGCTGGACTTGCCAGTACGGCTTGCCAGTTTTTCAGGTCGAGATCCTTCATCGTCCACAGCACCAGCGTGCCGTATGCGTACACTTTTGGCGGGCCGGAGGTATAGCCTTCCGTGTGCAGCTTTTCGGGATACTCCATGTCCGCCGACAAAAAGACGTCGAACGGTGCGCCGTTCATGACCTGCGCTACGAATTTGCCGGACGAGTTGTAAATCGGCTTGAGCTGATGGCCGGTCTGTTTCGTAAATTCCGCCTGTAAGTCATCGAACGCGAACTGCACGTTGGCGGCGACCGCAACTGTCAGGGTATCGGCGGAAGCGACCGAAGGAATGGCCGCAGAAAGGGTGGCAACCGCGCCGGCAATCAGGAACAGACGCCTCATCAGTTTGCTTACATCAGGATGATGTCGTACTGCTCCTGGTGGTAGAGCGTTTCCACCTGCAGTGAAATCGGTTTGCCGATGAAGTCGCCGAGCATCGCCAGATGCTGCGATTCTTCTTCCAGGAACATGTCGACCACGACTTGCGAAGCGAGTATGCGGAACTCGCGCGGATTGAACTGTTTTGCTTCGCGCAGCAGCTCGCGCAGGATTTCGTAGCACACCGTGCGCGCGGTCTTGACCTGCCCCTTGCCGCTACAGGCGGGGCATACCTCGCACAGGATATGCGCCAGCGATTCGCGCGTGCGCTTGCGCGTCATTTCCACCAGGCCGAGTGCCGAAAAGCCGGATACCGACACCTTGGCGCGGTCGCGCGACAATGCCTTGCCAAGCTCGGTGATCACCGCGTTCCGGTGCTCGGCGCTCTCCATGTCGATGAAGTCGAGGATGATGATGCCGCCGAGGTTGCGCAGGCGCAGCTGGCGTGCCATCGCATGCGCTGCTTCCAGGTTGGTCTTGAATACCGTGTCGTCGAAGTTGCGGCCGTTGACATAGCTGCCGGTGTTGACGTCGATGGTGGTCATCGCTTCGGTCTGGTCGATGATCAGGTAGCCACCGGACTTCAGGTCGACGCGCCGCCCCAGCGCGCGCTGTATTTCTTCTTCCACGCCGTACAGGTCGAACAGTGGCCGTTCGCCGGTGTAGTGCGCCAGCCTCGGCAATACCGAAGGCGTATAAGTGGCGCCGAACTGCTGGAGCATCTGGAAGTTCTCGCGCGAATCGACCTGGATGGTTGACGTTTCATCATCAACGAAATCACGCAGCACGCGTTGTGCCAGATTGAGATCCTGATAGAGCAGTGTCGGCGCCGGTTTGCTTTTGGCATGCTGGGAAATGGCCGACCAGGTCTTGCGCAGGTAATCGATGTCCATCTGCAAGTCGCTGTCGGATGCATCCTCCGCCATGGTGCGGATGATGAAGCCGCCTCTTTCATCGGCCGGGACGAGGCGCTGTACCTTTCCACGCAATTGTTCCCGCTCGGCTTCGTTCTCGATCCGCTGCGAAATACCGATATGGGAATCCTGGGGCAGGTAGACCAGCATGCGGCCGGCGATGGAAATCTGGGTCGAAAGACGCGCGCCCTTGGTGCCGATCGGATCCTTGATCACTTGCACCATTATTGCCTGGCCGTCGTACAGCAGTTTCTCGATCGGCGTCGGCGCCGCTGCGGTATTGTCATGCGGCCGCGCTTCCCAGATATCGGCCACATGCAGGAATGCGGCGCGCTCGAGGCCTATGTCGATAAAGGCGGATTGCATCCCCGGCAACACACGCACCACTTTGCCGAGATAGATGTTCCCGGCCATCCCGCGCGACAGCGTGCGTTCGATGTGCAGCTCTTGCACAGCGCCTTGCAGGATCAGCGCGACGCGGGTTTCCTGCGGCGTAATGTTGATGAGGATATCTTCGCTCATGGAATCGGGATGCCCGCTTTGCGCAGCAATTCCGCCGTTTCATAGAGCGGCAAACCCATGATGCCGGAATAACTGCCGGTAATGTTCTTGATGAAGACGGCGGCCAGTCCCTGGACCGCGTAGCCGCCGGCCTTGTCGTAAGGTTCCGCGGTGGCGCAATAGGCGCGGATCAACTCATCCGTCAGGTTGCCGAAGCTTACCTCGGAGGAGTGGGTGGTCTGCCAGGTCTGTTCGTCGTGGTGCACGGCCACGCTGGTCAGCACCAGGTGGGTCTTTCCCGACAGGAGTTTCAGCATTTCGGCAGCCTCTGCGGCATCAGCCGGTTTGCCGAGGATGCGCCCGTCGATGACCACTGTAGTGTCGGCCGCGAGGATCGGACGCATGGGCAGCCTGCGCCAGCTCATGGTATTGGCCGCATATTCCGCTTTTTCGCGGGTGACGCGGGCGACGTAGTCACCCGCTTTTTCACCGGGATGCACCTCCTCGCTCACTTCCGGCCCCCTGGGCGACGCGTCGCGCAGCAGCAGCAATTCGAACTCCACACCGACCTGGCGCAGAAGCTCGCGTCGACGCGGACTCTTGGATGCAAGGTAGATCTTGTGACCTGCAGGTTTCATAGAGTTGTTATACCTGAAGTAAATGCGCTGAAATAATAGGCGGAACTAAATTCGTGACCTAAATTCGCTGACTTATACCCGGTGGTATGGATGGTTTTGCGTGATCGACCACGCTCGGTAAAGCTGTTCCGCGAGCAATACGCGCACCATACCATGCGGCAGTGTCAGGCTGGACACACGAATCAGCATATCCGCCGATGCCTTTAATCCGGCATCCAGGCCGTCTGCGCCGCCAATCACGAATGTAACATCACGTCCGTCTTGTTGCCACTGTGTCAGCAACTGCGAAAGTTGCATAGTTGTTACGTCCCGGCCATGCTCGTCGAGTGCGATGATGCGTGCACCCTTCGGAATGGCGGGTTCTATCCTGGCACGCTCCTGTGCCATTACGGTTTCCGCGGTCCTGCTGCCGGAGCGGTCCACCGGTTTGATTTCCTTGAGCTGGATCCGGCACTCCGGCGGCATCCGCTTTGCGTACTCGCTGAATCCCGTCTCGATCCAGGCAGGCATCTTGTGGCCTACCGCGGCGATGATGAGCTGCATGCAGTGACAGTTGCTTGCGTAACCGCTTATTCAGCGGGTTTGGCAGCTTTGGTCTTCGCGGGTGCGCGCTTGGCCGGAGCGGCTTTGCGTGCTGCGGTTGCGGTTTTGCTTGGCGCTACCTTGACCTTCTTCCCGGTTGGAACCTTTGCGGCGGCCGATTTCTTTGCGGCTGTCTTGGTCGCGGTGGCGCGTGTCGAGGTTTTGCGCGCAGGTTTCTTAGGCTCGTCCTCGTCCACTGTCGTCTGGCTCGCTGCCAAGTGGCGGGAGGTCTTCCTTGGCTCAGGTGCGCTGGCGTCTTCCGACGCGGTGCGCTTGGAAACGCGCTTGGCGGCGCCCAGCTTGATTTCCTTGTCGCCCCAGATTTCCTCGAGCCGGTAATAATCGCGTATCGCCGGCTGCATGATGTGGACGATCATGTCGCCCAGGTCAACCAGCACCCATTCGCCCGTGTCTTCGCCTTCGATGCTGACAATGTGTCCGCCGTTCTCCTTGACCTTGTCACGCACCGATGCCGCCAATGCCTTGGTCTGGCGGTTCGACGTGCCGGAGGCGATTGCCATGCGGTCGAACAAGCTGGTGAGGTGGACGGTGTCGTATGCGCGGATGTCTTGGCCTTTGACGTCTTCAAGGGCGTCGATGACGAGGGATTGCAGTTTTTTGATGTCCATTAGCTTCTGTAAAGATGATGTATTTTTATATAGTCTAGCACCCCGGACGGAATCAGCGAGTCCGGTCGTTCATCGCGCAGCAGGGCAGCACGTACTTCCGTAGAGGAAATGTCGACCGCAAGATTCGTTGCGAAGTACATCAGCCCGTTCGGTGTTTCGCGGATCTGTTCGGGTGTCGCGGCACGCCGGTTAAACTCACTGGCAACCTCTGCCGGTACGTGCGAAGTATTGATGGCAAAGCCCGGGCGCGATGCCGCGCATATATGCGCGTAATCGAACAGCTGTTGCCATTCTTTCCATGTATTGAGATGCTGTAGCTGGTCGGAGCCGATCAGGAACGCGATCGAGACGTCCGGACCCAGTTCCGCCCGGATTGCCCTCAGAGTATCAATGGTGTAGGTGGCAGCCTGCCGTTGTATTTCTTGCTGATCGATGGTTACCGGCACCGGCTGGCTGTCGAAAGCGAGCCGGATCATTTCCACCCGTTGTTCCGGACTTCCTTTCAGCCTCGGCTTTTGCCACGGGTTGCCCGCTGGGATGATACGCAGTTCATCGGGAAAGAGCAATTTTGCGAAGTATCCGCCGAGCGCGACATGCCCGCAGTGCACCGGGTCAAAGCTTCCGCCGAGGACAGCAACGCAGCGATTGTCATCGCTCTTCTTCACACCCAGTCCCGATGGATCAGGAAATCAGAGTACAGCTTCGCCTCCGGGCTGCCGCCTTCCGGTGTCCAGTTATAGCGCCACTTCACGATGGGAGGCATCGACATCAGGATCGACTCGGTACGGCCGCCCGATTGCAGGCCGAACA
>JAQGMD010000026.1 GCA_028292565.1 Burkholderia sp.
CAACGCGGCAACGCGCCCGCGACGGCCAGCAAAATTGACCAACTTATTCCTGCGCGGTGCCTTAGTCCGTAGGGTGCGCACGGCGCACCCTACGTTGCCCGCGCGTGGCAAACCATGAAACGCGAACACTCGTCGGTCCATACGCGCGGCGCCTGAAATCCACCCTGTTCCAGCAAGGCGATAAATCCTTCCCGCGTGTATTTGTAGCTGTTCTCGGTATGAATCCGCTCGCCTTCGGCAAAGCGTCGTTCGCCACCGCACCATCCGACGGACACGCTACGCCTGGCTTCGAGATACATCTCGATGCGGCTACGCTCGGGGTTGAAAAACGCGCGGTGCCGCCAATCCCGCACATCGAAATTCGCCTGCAGCAAACGATTCAGATGCAGCAACAAATTCAGGTTGAACGACGCGGTCACGCCCAATGCATCGTCGTAGGCGGCATCGAGCAGTTTCTTGTCCTTGACCAGGTCGATGCCGATCAACAGGCCACCATCCGTACCGGATAGCCCGCGCAGCCGGCGCAGAAAAGCGACCGCCTCTTCCGGCGTGAAATTGGCAATCGAGGAACCCAGGTAAAAGAACAGCCGATGCTCACGCCGCACGCTCCCGGGCAATTCCAGGCTATCGGAGAAATCCTGCGCAATCCCGATCATTTGCTGCGCCGGGAAACGCCGCTGCAAATGTCCGAGCGCATCGCGCAGGAAAGCCGAAGAAATGTCCACGGCCACATACTGGGTCGGTTGCAGCGCCGGAAACAGGCGGGCCGCTTTTTCGCAGTTGCCGGCGCCAAGGTCGATCAGGGTCGCGCCACGTCCGGCGGCACGCGTGATATCGGCGAGGTGCTCATCGAAAATGGCGGTCTCGGTGCGGGTCAGGTAGTACTCCGGCACCTCGCAGATGGCCTCGAACAATTTGGAGCCGAGTGCGTCATACAGGTATTTCGGAGAAATAAAAGCTTGCGGGGCACGCAAGCCGGCACTCAGTTCATCACGGATAGCCGCGGAACTCCCGGGAACCGGGTCCGACTCGAACATAGGCAGGGATAGCGTGGTGGTCATCGCTCTCGGGATTCTGGTTATTGGTTCAGGGCGGTTGAGTAGGGTACGACAGGACTCCGAGTATGTCTCCGGGTAAATGTCCTGGTTTTTGCTATCATAACCGACCTGATTCTTTTGTCGTCCGGGCCGGCCACAACCGGTTCGAGCCCAACCCTCCCATCATGACAAGGTCCATCGTGCTACGACTCCCCTCCCTGACATCATTCATGCGCCTGACTATCGCCGCTACAGCGCTGATCTTTGCCGGCGCATCCTACGCGCAGCAAGTCTTGCGCGTATCGGCCATCCCTGACGAGGCTCCCACAGAGTTGCAGCGTAAATTCAAGCCGCTCGGCAGCTACCTCGAGCAGAAAACCGGCATGAAGGTCGAGTTCATTCCGGTCACCGACTATGCGGCGTCGGTCGAGGGACTGATCAATAACAAGCTGGATATGGTCTGGTTCGGCGGCTTTACTTTCGTGCAGGCGAAAGTGCGCAGCAACGACAAAGTGATCCCGATCGTGCAGCGCGAGGAAGACGAGCGCTTCAAGTCGGTCTTCATCACCACCAACAAATCGATCAACAAGCTGGAAGACCTGAAGGGCAAGACCTTCAGCTTCGGCTCGGAATCGTCGACCTCCGGCCACCTGATGCCACGCTATTACCTGCTCGGCGCCAAGATCAATCCGGATACCGACATGAAGCGCATCGCCTTCTCGGGCGCGCATGACGCGACCGTAGCCGCGGTCGCGGGCGGCAAAGTGGATGCCGGCGTAGTGAATATTTCGGTCTGGGAAAAACTCGTAGCGCAGGGAAAAGTGAATCCCAATAATGTCCGCGTGTTCTACACCACCCCCGGCTATTACGATTACAACTGGACGGTGCGCTCGGACATGAACCCCGCGCTGCGCCAGAAGCTGACCGATGCCTTCCTCGCCCTCAACCCGAATGACCCGCAGGGCAAGGAAATCCTCGAACTGCAACGCGCGACACGTTTCATTCCTTCGAAGGCGGAGAACTACGTTGCGATCGAAAAAGCGGCTCAGAACGCGGGACTGCTGAAGTAAAAAATGACTCTTGAATTGCGTGGCGTGTCGGTACGCCATCCGTCTGCTTCGGCGGACCTGCCGAACGCCTTGTCCGGGATATCGCTGTCGATCGCACAGGGCGAACAGGTAGCGCTGATCGGCCCCTCCGGCGCCGGCAAAACCACGCTGTTGCACACGCTCGCGGGAGCGCATCGGCCGGATGCCGGGCAATTCAACGCGTTCGGCGCTAATCCATGGACGCTCGCCAACGCGCAGCGCCACGCAATGCGCGCCAGGCTCTTCCTCGCACCGCAGACACCGCCGCTGCCGCCACGGCAACGGGTGGTCACCGCCGTACTGGCCGGCCGCCTGCCGCAATGGAGCCTGTGGCACGCGTTGGTGTCGCTGATCCGGCCGTCGGATCCGCAGGCCGCATACGAGGCGCTCGCGCGCTTCAATCTTGGGGACAAACTATATTTGCGCGTTGATCGTCTCTCCGGCGGCGAACGGCAACGCTGCGGCATGGCGCGCCTGCTGGTATCGCAGGCACAAGCCTTCCTCATCGATGAGCCTCTTTCGGCATTGGATCCGACACTGGCCCGACAGACATTGACGGTATTGCAGCAGGAAGCCGCCGCACGCAATGCGACGCTGGTGTGCAGCCTGCACCAGGTAGAATTGGCTCGCGAATATTTCCCGCGTATCGTCGGTTTGCGCGCCGGCCGTGTCGTGTTCGACGCGCCGCGAGAAGCGGTGACGGATGCGATGATTGCAGCGCTGTATCAGAACGCCAGTATCGCGGCGCCGCAGCCGGCAATTGAGCCGGGTGTGATTGCAAGCGAGGCGATGGTTGTGCCGCGCTGCTTCTAATGCTTGTCATGACCAGATCTTCCACCCGGGATGACGTAGGTTGGGATGCGAATCCCAACATTCCAGTCCTTGAGCGACCGACGCTTTTCCTGCACGGTGGGTGCCCGTTTAAAAGCCGTCTGATGTGCAGAGGGCGAATGTTGGGATTCGCATCCCAACCTACATTTCATCCTGCAGGTGGTGGTACGTGATTAAGCACCAGTCCATGTCCTCGATCACCGCCACCGCCAACCATCCCGATCCTGCCTGGCGCGGCCGCGTCACCGCCGCCGTCATCGCGCTCGTCATCCTCTGGCCAATGCTGGTCTGGAGTGAATTCAAGCCATGGATTCTGTTTGATGCGCAAAGCCTCGGCGCGACCGGCCGTTTTCTCGCGGACTTTTTCCCGCCTGTGCATTCTGCCGACTTCCTGATGCTGGTTGCGGAAGCCACCTGGCAAACCGTCGCGATGGCCACCGCCGGCATGGCGCTGGCGTTGCTCGGCGCGATTCCGCTGACGCTGATCGTGACCGAGCGCCTGTCGATTTCGCGCCTCGGCACCGGTCGCATCAGCCTGGTCGGCCGTCTCGTCCGGCAAGTGGCGCGCTGGCTGTTGATTCTATTGCGCAGCGTGCCCGAGCTGGTGTGGGCGCTGCTGTTCGTGCGCATCGTCGGCCTGGGCCCGACTGCGGGCGTGCTCGCCATCGCACTGACTTACTGCGGCATGCTGGGCAAGGTCTATGCGGAAATCATGGAGTCGTCCGACGCGCATGCGACTGACATGTTACTCAGGAACGGCAGCGGACGTCTGAGTGCACTGCTGTACGGCGCGTTGCCGGAGTCAGCTTCCGAACTGGTGTCCTATACCGTCTACCGCTGGGAATGCGCGATCCGCGGCTCGGTCATCATGGGCTTCGTTGGCGCCGGCGGCCTCGGGCAACGCATGGATGAATCGATGAAGATGCTGGCCGGCGGCGAAGTCGCAACCATGCTGATCGTCTTCGTATTACTTGTCGCCTGCGCCGATTGGGTTAGCAAGCTGCTGCGCGGGAGGCTCGCATGAAAGTTCACCGGACGACATGGCCGGCACCGCCGACGCGCTTATCCACGCTTGCGCTACTAGCCGGGCTGGTGGCGCTGGTGGTCCTAAGCTTTGCGACGCTGCCGCTCAGATGGGACGCTTTCTTCACGCTTGACGCGGCGCGCTCCTCGCTCGAATTCCTGCGCGGCTTCGCGCCACCCGACCTGTCGCCGGCGTTCCTGAACAAAGTGGCGTGGGGCGCCGCGGAGACATTGTCAATGTCAACACTCGGTACCCTGATCGCGGCACTGGCCGGAGTCGCGCTGGCACTGCCGGCCGGAGGGCGATTCGGCGGATTCGCCAGAGCAGCAACCCGTCTGGTCCTGAACGTATCGCGCTCGATCCCGGAACTGGTATGGGCGTCCATCCTGCTGATCGCCGCCGGCCTCGGGCCATTCGCCGGTACGCTTGCGTTAGCGCTGCACACGAGCGGCGTGCTCGGCCGACTGTTTGCGGATGCGCTGGAAAACACCTCACCGCTGCCGGAAGCATCGTTGCGCATCAACGGAGCGCGTCCACTGGCCGCGTTTTTCTACGCCACCCTGCCCCAGACCCTGCCGCAGATGATGTCGTACACGCTGTACCGCTGGGAAAATAATATCCGCGCCGCAGCCATCCTCGGCGTTGTCGGCGCCGGCGGACTCGGGCAGATGCTGAAATACCACCTGTCGCTGTTCCAGATGCACCAGGCCGCCACGGTCATCCTGGCGATGCTGGTCCTGGTCGCGATAGTCGATGCGATCAGCTTCATGCTGCGCCGGGCGATGACGCGCTAGAGCGATTTCAGCCTGACCGTGCGGGTAGCGAAGCGGTCTGCCGAGCTGATCGGAGGCGAGTGCAAGGCGCCACGCGCAGACAGGCTGGCCGCCTGTGGAGCATTGGCAACGCCGCAATCGCCTTCGAGCGGCCGGCAGA
>JAQGMD010000038.1 GCA_028292565.1 Burkholderia sp.
TGCGGCCTCGACGTGGTGCACGCTTACATGAAGCATGTGCAGGACAACGCCGAGGAAGCGGTGCGTCGCGTGATTACGGCATTGAAGGACAGCAGCTTCGAATACAAGCTCGACAATGGCGCCGTCATCAAGGTGGCGATACGGGTTGACCGCGCTGGCCGATGCGCCGATATCGATTTCACCGGTACCTCGCCACAATTGGACAACAACTTCAATGCGCCGAGCGCAGTCTGCATGGCGGCAGTGTTGTATGTGTTTCGCACGATGGTGGACAACGACATGCCGCTCAATGCGGGTTGCCTGAAGCCGCTTAACGTGATCATTCCGGCAGGGTCGATGCTCAATCCGAGTTATCCGGCGGCGGTCGTGTCGGGCAACGTCGAAACCTCGAGTTGCGTCACTAATGCCTTGTACGGCGCGTTGGGCGTACTTGCTTCCGCACCGGGCACGATGAACAACTTCACCTTCGGCAACGACCGCCATCAGTATTACGAAACCATCTCGGGCGGCTCGGGCGCCGGCTACGGCTTTAACGGCACCGATGTGGTACAGACGCACATGACCAACTCGCGCCTGACCGATCCCGAAGTACTGGAATGGCGTTACCCGGTGCGGCTCGAAAGCTATGAGATCAATCCGGGTTCAGGTGGCCGCGGGCGATGGAATGGTGGCAACGGCGGGATCCGAAAAATCCGCTTCCTCGAGAAGATGACCGCATCGATACTGTCGAACAACCGGATAATTCCGCCGTTCGGCACTGCCGGAGGAGAACCGGGAGAATGCGGCAGGAACTACGTCGTCCGCGCTGACGGTCGGGTCGACCAGTTGAGCTTCATCGCCAGCATCGAGGTTAACCCGGGTGACGTGTTCGTCATCGAAACACCGGGCGGAGGCGGATTTGGCGCACCTGCGCCAGCGCCGCAGCAGGCGAAAACCGAATCCTCCGCGAAAGTACCGGCGAGCGCCTGAGCCGGGCGCCCCTGAATTGAGCCAGATCACGAAGCGCGTGATCTGGCTCAATTGCGCTGCAACATCTCCATGTCAGGCTGTGAAGCTTGCAAAAATCCCTCGCGCCGGTGGTAAAGTTAGTCTGCGCATCGAAGCTTCACCGGATTCAGTTGACGTTTCATAACTACAATCAAAAGGGAATAGCGACATGGAAGACATCAACGACCTGGCCGCGCGTGTCGGCCGCACACTGCAGGAAAAAGGCTTGCTGCTGGCTGTGGCGGAATCCTGCACCGGGGGTGGCGTCGGCCAGGCGATTACCGAAATCGCAGGTTCGTCCGATTGGTTCGACTGCGGCTTCATCACCTACTCCAATGCATCCAAGACCGAATTGCTCGACGTCTCCGCTGCAATGATTGCGCAGCACGGTACTGTGAGCGAGGAAGTTGCCGGCGCCATGGCCGAAGGCGCAGTCGCCAACAGCAATGCCCATGTAGCGTTGTCCACGACCGGCATTGCCGGCCCGGGAGGTGCCGTCCCCGGCAAACCAGTCGGTACCGTGTGCTTCGGATGGGCAATGGACAGCCACGCACATGATCATCACCCGGTTACCCACACGGAACGCCTGGTGTTTTCGGGCGACCGCCACGCGGTACGGGAGCAAACCATCGCCCACGCATTAAAGGGATTGTTGCGCTTCCTCGAACAGGCGTGACGCCCCGCCACACGCAACCCTCTTCAAATAATTCCGTCATCCCATTCCTTTGACGGTCGTCAACGCACTTGTCTTTTCGTCATCATAAAGACATGAAATCCCGCCATGATAGGAAGCTTCCGGCCGGTCGTGCATGACCGGCCGGTGGCTGCCGGGGACGAGTGCAGGGGCACCCTCTTTCCTTGAGCGTTTTCAAAAGAGCACATACCGGAAGCGGCATATTGGATCGCTACCATTTCCGATTTGCCGTCGCTTGGTGTTCATGGAAGGGTCGATCCATGTGGTTGAGAAGGAAGTACCGTAAGCGAGCGAATGGTGGCGTGAGGACGCGTCGGATCAGTGGCAATTTCTCGTATTGGAGCAAGGCCGCAATCCTGGCCGGCTTGTACTGCCTCGCATTCCGACTCGCGCTCGATTTCGCGATGGTGCCCGTAAGCGCACGGCCGTCCTGGCTGCCCACCTCGCTTGCGCTCTTTTCCGGGCTTGCGATCGCCGGATTGCTCACCCGACGCGGCGTAGCGGAGAGAACGCTGAAAACCGAGCGCGACAAACTGGAGCGCACGGTTGAGGAACGCACGCTCGCGTTGATGAAGGACATCGAACAACGCAAGGACATCGGCCAGCAACTCTTCGCGCGCGAACAGCAACTGGCGGACGCACAACGCCTTGCACAGATCGGCAGCTGGAACTGGGACCTGGTGTCCAATACCCTTACCTGGTCAGACGAGCTTTACCGCATCTATGGTGTCAGCAAAGACGACTTCGACGTGTCACCCGCCCGCTGTCGCGCATTGATGCCGGATGAGGACTTCAACACCGTCCGTGCTATCGTCGAAGAGAGTTGCAGGACCGGCAAGCCGTTTCATATCGAGCATCGCATCATCCTGCCTTCCGGCGAGATCAAGACAGTCGCCGCCCGCGGCTCTGTACTGCAGGACGCCGAAGGCCGCGTAACGCGCATGTTCGGCACTGAACAAGACGTCACCGACGCAAAACGGTCGGAAACGGCATTGCGCGAAGCCGAGGAGCGGTACCGCATGGTCGTCGAATTATGTCCCGACGCGATCCTGGTGCAGCAGGATGACGTGTGCACCTTTATCAACCGCGCTGCGCTCGCATTGCTCGGCGCCCGCGATGCCGACCAGGTCATCGGCAAATCGCTGTTTGAATTTATCGGTCCCGACTTCCAGGAAAACGCGCGCGAAATCATTGCCTCCATCCAGCGCGGCGAGACTGTGCCGCAGAGCGAAGAAAAAGTAATCAGGCTGGACGGATCGGAGGTCGATGTCGACATCCATGCATCGTCCTTCATGCACAAAGGCCATTCGGCGGTTCTGCTCATCATGCGCGACATCACGGAGCGTAAAAAAACGGCGGAGAGCATGGCCTACCTCGCGCATTACGATTCGCTCACCGGCTTGCCGAACCGGACCCTGTTTCATCAGCGGCTCGCACATGCGCTCAGCATCGCCGAGCGGCCGGGGCGCTCACTCGAAATCCTGTTCCTTGACCTGGACCGCTTCAAGGAGATCAACGACACGCTCGGCCATGCGACCGGCGACCAGGTGCTGAAGGAAACGGCGGAACGGTTGCAAACCATCCTGCGCGAATCCGATACCGTGGCCCGCCTGGGCGGCGACGAATTTGTCGTGCTGGTCGAGAACGTCGATGAACCGCACCGCGGCGGAACCATCGCCGCCAAAATCCTGGCAGCGCTGGCGCCGCCATTCATGCGCGAGCGGCATCCACTGCAGATCACCACCAGCATCGGCATCAGCTGTTTCCCGACTGACGGCAAAGACGCGGGCATGCTATTGAAGAAAGCCGACATCGCGATGTACCGCGCCAAGGAATCAGGACGCAACGGCTATCGCTATTATTCGCCTGAGATGCACCTTTTTGCGGCCGAGCGGCTGTCGCTGGAAAATGCGCTCAACAACGCGATTGCCGATCGCCAGCTGTCCCTGCATTACCAGCCTAAAGTTGATGTGTTGACCAACCGGATAAGCGGGATGGAAGCATTTTTGCGCTGGCGGCACCCGACTATGGGATGGATAGCCCCGTCCAGATTCATTCCGCTGGCTGAAGAAACCGGAATGATCAATGCCATCGGCGCCTGGGCAATCCGCTCAGCATGTGCGCAGAACAAGCGGTGGCAGGAATCGAGTCCGGAGCGCCTCAAGGTCGCGGTAAACCTGTCGCCGCTGCAGCTGTCGGATCACAACCTGGTGGCGCGCATACGCGAAATACTTGAGGAAACCAAACTCGAAGCCCGCTACCTCGAGCTCGAAGTGGCCGAGAGTGCGGTCATGGCCAATCCCGATAAGGCTATGCTGGTGCTCAACATGTTGCATGACGTCGGCGTGAGCCTGACCATAGACGACTTCGGAACCGGGCGGTCGTCGCTGCCTTATCTGAAGCAGTTCCCGATCAGCGCGCTGAAGATCGACCACTCATTAGTGCGGGGCGTGCCGGACGACCACGATGGGGCGGCAATAACCAGGGCGATCATCGGCCTCGCCCACAATCTCGGATACGACGTCGTTGCGAAGGGAACGGAAACAAGACAGCAGTTCGAATTCCTGCGCGAGCACGACTGCAACAGCGTGCAGGGAAATTACTTCAGCGAGCCGCTCAGCGCGGACCGGTTTGGGCAGCTTCTGCGTGCGCAGGCGACGACGGTCTCGTATATCCAATAGCGCCTTCCGTCTTGCATGCGGCGGAACGTTGGGACGAAACCCCGACATTCGGAGCTCAAAATGACCGCCGGCTCATTCCAACGATTCTCGGCCTTACTCGCGCCGCCAAACCAGCAACCGGTTATTGGACGGCATCGCATGGTCCATGTCCAGCCGCAATCCGTTTTCCGCAGCCAGCCGGTCGATTGCTTCAAAGTCGCGAATACCCATATGCGGCGCCTGCGCTCTCAACGAGGCGTCGAACTGGGCATTGCTCATGCTGGTGAATTTTCCGCTGTAATTGAACGGCCCGTAAATACAGAGCACGCCACCTTTACGCAGGATACGTCCGACGCCCGCAAACATCGCCTGCACCTCCTGCCACGCCATGATATGGCAGGTATTCGCGCTGAATACGCCGTCGTACGGACCTTCCGGCCAATTGTCGGAACCGGTATCGAGCGTCAATGGCGCCAGTACGTTAGGGAGACCGGCTTCCTGCTGCCAGTCGATGATGCTCGCATGATTGTGCGGCAGGTCGCTGGTTTGCCAGGTCAGTTGCGGCAGGTTTTCGCCGAAGAACGCCGCATGCTGGCCGGTGCCGCTGCCGATTTCGAGTATACGTCCGCCGTCCTCAAATGCATCGCGCAGGACGGCGAGGATCGGTTCCTTGTTGCGCTCGCACGCGGCTGAATATTGCCTGGTCATGGTCATGTATCAAAGGTGGTGAAGCACAGAGAATATCAGGTCGCCGCCCCCTCTCCTTCTCCATCGGCCAGTCCCAGCATTCCCGCAATGCGTTGACGCATGCGCGTCACGTGTGAACCTTCCCAATAGACGCGGGCGCAGGCATCGCATTCGAAGAAACGATCATAGAATTGCCGGCTGTGCTGAGGCACACGGTCGGCGACCATGCTTTTCTCGACCAGCCGCAACATGCCGTTGCAACTCAGGCAACGGCTGAAGGCGCGTGCATTGCCAGTGAGTCGGAAACGCGTAACGACTTCGCCCACCTGTTCATTCAACGAGATCGCGTGGACGTAACAGCCACGCTCGATTTCCTTGCGGATCAGCAGGTCGCGGTCACGCGTGAGAACGATCCGTTCCTCTTCCACGGCGATGCGCACGACCTCGGCATCGCTGTAATCATTGCGGTACAAGACATCGAATCCAAGCATGCGCAGATGTTTTGCAAGCTGGCCGAGGTGCGCATCGGCGATGAATGTGCGGTTGTGCTCGCGTTTGCTGCGGAGCCTGGTCAGTGGCGTGATGTCCAGGGTTCCGAAATACGGATAGACGCTCACCCGCTCATCCTGCCGCAGCCTGTAGGCGAAATCGACCGACTCGCCATTCACCAGGATCAGCTCGATCTCGGTATGCGGGACGCCGAGCGCCTCGATCATGTGCTTTACCGTGGCATCGCGCGACAGCGGGTAGCTGAAATCCTGTTGGCGATAGCACGGGGCGAGGAATCGATTCAGTTCCGCATAAAAGCGGAAAGTAACGGTTTCCGCCACGGGCCGCTCATTGCAATGATGTCGTGCCGCCACCGTGGCTCCCGCGCCGCTCGTTCACCGTCACATCGGCGCTTCTTCCCGGCCAGCTGTCACATGAGAATGCGATCCGGGTCCGGGAGGGGCGGAAATAGTCAGGTCCAACATCCTTGACCAGGGAGACGACTTTACGACTGGTATCGGCAATCCCTTCGCCCAGGATGGTGAAAAAATCCATTTGTGCGCAAGTGAAAATCGTCGTCAGGTAGTAGGCGTAATCGAAGGTTCGCCGCGCGTTGGGCTGGCTCTGAGCCGACATGACCGAATACAGCTCGCGTCGGTCTTCTGCGGACATCAGCTGTCGGGTCAGGAAATTGGAGTGTTCAAGGGTGGCCCGGGCCAGGTTGACATTGAGGTCGGTCAGGCGGTTGACGCTGTCCAGGGTCTTGTTTGCCAAAGACATGGCAATACCTATCTGGGTCTCCAGGTTCGAGACACCGGCCGCCACGGGGTTTCGTATGGCGTACATGACTCCTCCTTTCCGGCTGAAGCTTTTTTGCACTGCAATATGTTTTATTGTAGGTAAGGTCGGGACGAAATCAAGCCGGGGAGGCAATTGCTTTAAGCGGCGCCGTCCGGGATTGTCAAGAATTTGATGCGCCTCAAACTTTCGCGCCCGCATCTTCGTGCGGCGGCACGTTGCGTCTAAGGTGGAACGAGCACCTTGGCAAAGCGCCATATGGGGGTGAGGGACTGAGCTTTTCATTCTGTCACTCACTTGCTAAAAGCTTTGTAGGAATGATGCATGTCATACAAGACCGTCCTGGTACACGTGGACGAATCGGAACACGCTCGCGAGCGAATCAAGCTGGCGGCCGTGGTGGCCATGGCCGAGAACGCGCATTTGGTCGGGACCGCAATGACCGGCGCGTCGCGTTACATCCAGCGCACGAAAATGCTGGCCGAGCTCGACCCGAATTTCATGATCCATCTCGAGTTTCTCCACCGACGCGCAAACCGCGGGCTGGAAGAATTCGAAGCGACGGTGCAACAGCTCGGCCTGCTCTCCTTTGAGAAAAGGCTGGTCGACGATGAGGCGGCCGGCGGCATTTGCCTGCAGGCGCGCTACTGCGACCTGGTCGTGATCGGCCAGATCGATCCGAGGGAGGTGTCGCCGGTCGTCATGCCGGATTTTCCGCAATACGTGGTGATCAACTCCGGCCGGCCGGTCCTGATCGTTCCTTACAGCGGCAAGTTCGAAAACATTGGCAACCGCGTTTTGATTGCCTGGGATGCCAGCATGGCGGCGACCCGGACTGTCACCAACGCACTCCCTCTCCTTAAGCGGGCACAAATCGTGGAAGTGGCGCTCTTCAATCCGGAGTCGCAACCGCAGGTGCACGGCGCCTTGCCGGGGTCGGATGTCGCCATTTACCTCGCGCGTCATGGGATCAAGGTCGAGGTGCTGCAACGAACCACCGACGCCGATATCGGCACCGCATTGTTGGCACTGGCGACCGAACTCGATTCCGACCTGCTCGTCATGGGCGGGTACGGACATTCGCGCTTCCGTGAGATATTATTGGGCGGTGTCACGCGCACTGTGCTGGAGGCCATGACGATTCCGGTCTTGATGTCGCATTGAAAGCAGCGAGCGCGTCCGCATTGGAAATGCAGATTGAACATTCATCCGGCCCGCCATGTCGAACTGGCGTTGGCGGTTCGTCTCGTTCTTCAGGACAGGCAGTCCTCTTCGGAGATCTCTATGGAAACATTCGCTGGTGTGGATGCTACGTTCCTCGCGCGTATCCAGTTCGCATTTACCATCAGCTTCCATATCATATTCCCGGCCTTTTCCATCGGCCTGTCCGCCTTCATCGCCACCCTGGAATTAATGTGGATGCGCACCGGACGGCCGCATTACCACACGCTGGCGCGCTTCTGGACCAAGGTCTTCGCTGTGTCGTTCGCGATGGGCGTGGTTTCGGGCATCGTGCTGTCATACCAGCTCGGCACCAACTGGAGCCGTTTCTCCGAAGTTGTCGGCAACACCATCGGCCCGCTGCTGGGTTATGAAGTGCTGACCGCATTCTTTCTGGAAGCGAGCTTCCTCGGTGTCATGCTGTTCGGCTGGAACCGCGTGCCGCCATGGCTGCATACGCTGGCATCGATCATCGTGGCGTTCGGCACGGCGATGTCCGGGTTCTGGATTCTGGCGGCCAACAGCTGGATGCATACACCGGCCGGCTTCGAACTGCGCAACGGAATAGCGTATCCCACCAGTTGGGCGGAAATCATTTTCAATCCCAGCTTTCCGTACCGGTTCACGCACATGATGATCGCCACCTACCTTACTACATCGGTAGTGGTGCTCGCGACCGGGGCGCGTTACGTGCTCCAGCGCCGCTTCGAACCGGAGGCGCGCACGATGGTGCACATGGGCCTGGGCATGCTCGCGGTGCTGGGGCCGCTCCAACTGGTCGTGGGCGACATGCACGGACTCAATACGCGCATCCACCAGCCGGTAAAAATCGCTGCGATGGAAGCCCACTGGGACGGGTCGAAACCGGCCGACCTGATCCTGTTCGGCTGGCCGGATGAAAAGGCGGAAACCAACCGTGCCGTGATTGCGATTCCGAAGGCAGGCAGTCTCATCATCACCCATGATCCGAACGGATTGTTTCCCGGCCTGCTGCAATTCAAGCCGGAAAATCGCCCGCCTGTCGTTCCGGTGTTCTTCGCGTTCCGCGTGATGGTCGGGATCGGCATGCTGCTGATCGCAATCGGGCTGGTCGGCGTGTTCCTCTGGTGGCGCAAGCGCTTGTTCGAAGCGCACTGGTTCCTCAAGCCCCTCGGCTATTGCTGGCCGATTGGATTTATCGCCATCATCGCCGGCTGGATAGTCACCGAGGTCGGACGGCAACCATGGATCGCCTATGGCATTTTGCGCACCGCCGACGCCGCCTCGCCTGTGCCCGCGTCGACCGTCGCCATCTCGCTCGCATTGTTTGTACTGGTGTATTGCGTCGTCTTCTCGATCGGCATTTTGTATATCTCGCGCATGCTCGGGAAAGGTCCGTATATCGCGCCGGTCGAGCCGGAGCCGTTGCCGAACCGGCCGCTGTCCGCGGGTCAGACAGTCAAGGAGGACATAGCATGACGGACGCGAGCCTGACCGGTTTGTCCTATACCCTGCCCGTCATCTGGGCGCTGGTCATTGGTTTCGCGGTCGCCATGTACGTCGTGCTCGATGGCTTCGATCTCGGCATCGGCATCCTTTTTCCGTTTTACAAGGAGGAAGCGGAACGCGACCTGGTGATGAATTCGGTGGCGCCATTCTGGGACGGCAACGAAACCTGGCTGGTGCTCGGGGGCGTCGGACTCTGGGTGGCGTTTCCGAAGGCGTATGCGGTGATCCTGCCGGCGGTATACCTGCCGGTCACCATCATGCTGCTGGCCCTGATCTTCCGCGGCGTGGCGTTCGAGTTTCGTTGGGTCGCCAAGCCGCATCATCACAAATGGGATGTTGCGTTTGCCGCCGGATCCGCCCTTGCCGCGTTCATGCAAGGCGTCATCCTTGGCAGCCTGCTGCATGGAATACGCGTCGAGAACGGCCAGTTCGCCGGTGGCTCGCTCGACTGGTTCAAGCCGTTCAGCCTGCTGTGCGGCGTCGCACTGGTGATCGGTTATGCACTGCTCGGCGCAACCTGGCTGATGATGAAAACTGGCGGTGAGGTAGAACAGCGCGCGCGCCGCATGGGTGTGCCGCTGCTTTTTTCGCTATTGGGGTGTATCGCCGTGGTCAGCATCTGGACGCCCCTGCTATTCCAGCGGATTGCCGAACGCTGGTTCAGCGTCCCCAATTTCTATTTCCTTTCGCAGGTCCCATTGGCTACGCTGTTGCTGGCATACCTGTGCTGGCGCGGCATACGACGCGGTAATGAAATCATGCCTTTTGCCTCCGCGGTCGGCCTGTTCCTGCTGGCCTTCGCCGGACTGATCATCTCCAACGCGCCCTATCTGGTACCGCCGTCCATCACATTGTGGGAGGCCGCCGCGCATCCTTCCTCGCAAGTGTTTTTCCTGATCGGCGCGTCGATCCTGCTGCCGATGATCATCGGCTATACCGTGTTTGTGTTCTGGCTGTTCCGCGGCAAATTGCAACCGGGCGAAGGGTATCACTGACGTCCCAGGCACTCATGTCAGAGGCTATGATGCGCTACGAACTTTACTACTGGCCCACCATACAAGGCAGGGGCGAATTCGTCCGGCTTGCGCTGGAAGATGCGGGTGCCGATTACGTGGATGTAGCACGGCGCCCAGAACGCGGCGGCAAGGGAGTGCCGGCGTTGATGCGTGTGATGGAGGACGCGGAAATCAAGTATGTGCCTTTCGCACCGCCCTTCCTGAAAGCGGGTGACCTGATCGTCGGGCAAACCGCAAACATACTGTTGTTCCTCGGTCCCCGGCTCAGCCTGGTGCCGGAGGAAGAGGCGGCGCGGCTATGGGCACACCAGCTGCAACTGACCATCGCTGACCTGGTAACTGAAGCGCATGATACCCACCATCCGGTCTCGGTCAATTTGTTTTACGAGGAGCAGAAGCCGGAAGCGCAGCGGCGCGCGGCGGACTTCGTAGCCGAACGCCTGCCGAAATTCCTGGGTTATTTCGAGGGTGTACTTGAGCGCAATCCGCATGATGATCAATACACGGTCGGGGATGCGCACTCCTACATCGACCTGTCGTTGTTCCAGGTCATGGAAGGTTTGCGCTACGCGTTCCCTCGCGCCATGCGCCGGCTCGAAACCGATTTCCCCCGCCTGGTGACGCTGCATCATCGCGTGCTGCATCGACGTCGCATAGCCGCCTACCTTACGTCCGAGCGACGGCTCCCGTTCAGCAAGGACGATGTCTTTCGCCACTACCCAGAGCTCGACGCATAACGTCAAATACATTCAGTCGAGAAACAAGTTTGAAGTAGATCAAACCTGCGCTGCGCATGCGCGTATCTCCTGAATTTCCATGTAGTGTTTTCAATAAAGCATGGAACATTTACAACTAAACACTGCCAAATATGCGGTAACCCGTTGATCCGAGGCAGGTAAAAATCAGGCACAGGAATTGCACTACTCCTATAGGTACGAACATCGAAGGGCTCACAAGTCCTTGAGTAAAAGGTGGTCGTTGTGGATTGGGATTCCGTTGCGGGTAATTCTACGCAAGACGAGCATACAGTGAAGGAAAGGCGGGACCAGCGGGTCGCCGATCATCCGGACATGATCGCGAAGCAGCGCGACCCGCTTTTGATAAGCGCACATCAAATCTGTCCGGCTCACTGATGCATCCGACCCGTTCCATTCCCACCATCCCTCCCTCATCGTTTCAAGGAAGAGCAATGACGTATGCCTCCGCGTCTGTGGCAGCCGGTCGAGAGAAGGCTCGAGTGAATAGCAAGCGCGCCGCTGATGACGCGGCGACCGGGAAATCCGATCCATTGTCCTGCGCCGACAGGGACATGTGTTTGACATGCGAGCTTCAAGTCGGCTGATCGAGATAGTCTTGCCTGCGATTTCACGAGCGGCATCAGCCGCACAACCGGAAAAGGAGAACGAACATGGGATTTGATCAAAAAGGTGGTGTCGTCATCTGCGTCTCCGCTGGCACAAACGGGAAATGGGATGTATCGGAAAAGGGATTTGAAAAACCGCTCGCGTCGTTTGACGACAAGGAGGATGCCTATGCATATGCGACAGATCTGACGAGAACCAAGGAAGGCGCAACCGTGCTGGTGGAAGACGAAGATGGCTTCTCTGCATTGCCCCCTCAGGGCGATGGAGGCCGCTCCCCGGATGAAAACAGGGACGGGCGGAACAGCGCTCGTTGACCGCATGTTCACTTTATCAGTCACAGTTACGCGTAACGCGGTTCGTTGGTCACGCGTTCGTAATCGATCGCAGGCTGGATTACTAATGGGAGATGTTCAACGTTCTCAGCAGGTGGATTCAAGAGATGGCCAGTGGAGTCGGTTGCTTGACAAAACGCATCAATTGTTCCGAAGAGTAAAGCCGGGGATGAACCAATTGAACTACAGGCCAGTCTATCAACGTAGTCAGTTTATCAACAACACTTGGAGGTTAATATGAATTTCATTATTTGGATTGTCGTCGGCGGTATTCTTGGATGGCTCGCCAGTCTCGTGATGAGAACGGATGCGCAACAAGGGCTACTCCTCAACATCGTGGTTGGTATCATTGGCGCGCTGTTAGGTGGCTGGCTGTTGGCACCGCTGTTCGGCACGGGCACCATCAATCAAAATGACTTCAGCATTTCATCGCTGTTAGTCTCGTTCCTGGGTGCGGTGGTCCTCCTGGCTATCGTGAATCTGCTTCGCCGCGGCACACCGCGCTAAATCACTACAAGTTCTTCCGGCTTTATATCAGGCGCCATAGTGCGGGACTCCGAAAGGGGTTTTACACTACGGCGCCTTTTTCTTTTTTAAGAGTCTGTTGGCACGAAGGGAACCATCCACTTACGGCAGGCCACAAATATGGCAGGTCGTTCCAAATACTAGATACTGCTTACGCTGACTGACTTCATAGGCCCACCCTCAAGCCCTATTTTTCAGCCGGCTTGAGCATGTCGGCCGGCTGCACCCAGCGATCGAAATCTTCTTCACTGACGTATCCAAGCACCAGCGCCGCCTGCTTCAGGGTGCTGCCGTCGTGATGCGCACGTTTGGCAATCTGCGCCGCGCGGTCATAACCGATATGCGGCGCCAGCGCGGTCACCAGCATCAATGAACGCTCCATCAACTCGGCGATACGGCCGTGGTTCGGTTCAATGCCGCGGGCGCAATGTTCGTCGAAGCTCACGATGCCGTCCGCCAGCAAGCGCACGCTCTGCAGAAAGTTATGGGCGATCAGCGGTTTGAACACGTTCAGTTCAAAGTTGCCGGACGCTCCGCCGATGTTGATCGCGACATCGTTGCCGAAGACCTGACTGCACAACATCGTCAGCGCCTCCGCCTGTGTCGGGTTCACCTTGCCCGGCATGATCGAGCTGCCCGGTTCATTTTCAGGAATGGTGATTTCACCCAGGCCCGAGCGCGGACCGGAAGCGAGCCATCGGACGTCGTTGGCGATCTTCATCAACGCAGCGGCCAGCGTTTTCAGCGCCCCATGCGCGGCGACCATCGGGTCGTGCGTCGCCAGCGCAGCGAACTTGTTGCGCGCGCTCTTGAATGGCAAGCCGGTCTCGCGCGCAAGTTCGGCCGCGACACGGTCGCCAAATTCCGGATGCGTGTTAAGCCCGGTCCCCACTGCGGTGCCGCCGACGGCCAGCTCGCATAGCGGCGGCAGGCTGGCCGAGATGATCGATTCCGCGAATTCAAGCTGGGCCACATAGGCGGAGAACTCCTGGCCGAGCGTGAGCGGTGTCGCATCCTGCAAATGTGTGCGTCCGATCTTGACGATGTCGGCGAACGCTGCGGCCTTTTGCTCGAATGTCTTGCGCATCTGGCGCAGCGCCGGGAGCAGGCGCTTCGCGATGCCTATGGCGGCCGCCACGTGCATCGCCGTCGGAAAGATATCATTGGACGACTGGCCGAGATTGACATCGTCGTTCGGGTGCGCCAGCCGCCCTTCCCCGCGCTGTCCGCCCAACAGTTCCGAAGCCCGGTTGGCCAGCACCTCGTTCATGTTCATGTTGGTCTGCGTGCCGGAACCGGTCTGCCACACCGACAGCCGGAATTCATCCCGATGCAGGCCGGCGATCACCTCTTCCGCCGCCTGCACGATTGCGTTCGCCTTCGCAGAGTCCAGCTTTCCGAGGTCGCGATTGACGATGGCGGCGGCGCGCTTGACCATCGCGAGCGCGACGATCAGCTCTTCCGGCATGTGTTCGGTGGAAATATGGAAATGATGGAGCGAGCGCTGCGTCTGGGCGCCCCACAATCTTTCCGTGGGCACTTCGATGCCGCCGAATGTATCTCGTTCTGTTCTGGTTGTTGTCATCGTTCGCTCCGCTTTGATTGCCTATCAGTGGTTATATGAGTTCCTGCCTCGAATAACAATGTTGTGCATGAAAATGCGAAAAAGTTCGCCGATGCTCGAGCGACCGTAGGCGCCGAGCCACTTCAACGCACGTTGAAATCCTGCCCCTGTAGTGCGGTCACAACGCGCCAATGCTGTCCCCCAACCAGTCATCCAAGAATTCAAACCCTTTATCGGGAGCAACTTTTTTGCCGAAGAGCAATAGATTAAGTTGACACAAAGTAACGAAGACGGGTTTCCAGACTGGCGCATT
>JAQGMD010000045.1 GCA_028292565.1 Burkholderia sp.
GAGACGCTTACCTATGCGGTCATGGAAGAGGTGTAGAGCACTACGAAGCTGCCGATCCGATAAACGGGTTTTAATATTTACGCTGATCCACCGAACATGATCTCCTCCGGAAAGTCTGATTGACAACAGTCAATGCAGGAGATCAACCCATGAATCAAACCCAGTCCGAAGAATTACAGCGTTCCATCATTAACGAGCTGCAAGTCGCTCCCACATTCAACGCGAAGCAGGACATGGAGCGACGCGTTTCCTTCCTGTGCAATTACCTGATCGACACGAAGACACGCGCCCTGGTCCTGGGCATCAGCGGCGGCATCGATTCGACTACCGCCGGACGACTTTCGCAACTCGCCGTCGAACGCGCGCGTGCCCAGGGGCATCAGGCGCAATTCATTGCTATGCGATTGCCTTACGGTGTACAGCGCGATGAAAGCGATGCGCAAAAAGCGCTGCAATTCATCCGGTCCGATCGCGTTCTTGCGGTTGATATCAAGCCGGCGGCCGACTCGATGCTTGAGGCACTCTGCAACGGTGAACACGAATTTGCCAATGCCGGCCAGGAGGACTTCATACTCGGGAACATCAAGGCGCGGCAACGCATGATTGCGCAATATGCGGTAGCCGGGACGCATGCAGGATTGGTAGTCGGCACCGATCATGCGGCGGAGGCGTTGATGGGTTTTTTCACCAAATTCGGCGATGGCGCATGCGACGTGACGCCACTGACCGGCTTGAACAAGCGGCGTGTGCGTGCAATCGCGGACGCGTTGGGTGCAGCTAGCGAGTTGGTCTATAAGGTGCCGACGGCCGATCTCGAAAACTTCTCGCCGCTGCGTCCGGATGAAGCAGCGTTCGGGATCAGCTATGACGAGATCGACGACTTCCTTGAGGGGAGGACCGTGAGCGAGCAAGTGTATGAAACGATCTTCCGGTTCTATAACGCTACGCGCCATAAGCGTGCGTTGCCCGTGCACCCAGTGAAATAATTCCACTTGGAAACTTTTAAACACGGCATATCAACCCTGCTGCCCGCGGTCATTATTGCGTCACAATCAACAACTAACATGCGTCGGGTTTTCAAACCACGGGGCTTACGCACATGAACGATCGCACACCTGACGAACTGCTGGCTGATGCCGATGACATCGGCACCAATGTCTCGAACAATCCTACGCTTGAACAGGTGCTCAACGCGCGCCTCAATCGCCGCTCGATTTTGAAAGGCAGTTTTGGCATAGCCGCGACTGCGTTCTTCGGCGCCGGCCTCAGTGCCTGCGGAGGCTCCCTCGTCGAAGGTCCGGTGGAACGCAAAACCCTGAAGCTGAACTTCAACGCAGTCGCCAAGAGCCTGGCCGATGCATTGACGGTTCCGGCCGGATATACCGCGACAGTGCTGTTGCGCCTGGGCGATCCGATCACCGCGGGTGTTGCCGAATACAGGAACGATGGCACCGAAATCGGCGCATCGTTCGAACAGCGCGCCGGCGACCATCACGACGGCATGCACTACTTCGGTCTCGGCGACAACGGCAGATTCAATCCCGGCGCAAGCGACCGCGGGCTGCTGTGCATGAACCATGAAGCGATTACCGCGTCATACCTGCACGCTGCGGGACAGACGACTTCCGGCAGCGGGACCGCCGCGATCCGCCCGGTGCAGGACGAAGTCATCAAGGAAATGAACGCGCACGGCGTGAGCGTCATCGAGGTCAGCCGCAGCAGCAACCGCTTCACCTACAAGAAGGATTCATCATTCAACCGCCGCATCACCGCGCTGACTGAAATGGATCTTTCCGGCCCGGCAGCGCGCTCGCCGATGATGATTACCGCCTACTCCCCCGACGGCTCGAAGACGCGGGGAACGGTCAATAACTGCGCCAACGGGCATACGCCATGGGGCACCTACCTGACGTGCGAAGAAAACTGGGCCGGCTTCTTCCGCCGCATCGTCGCGACCGATGACCTGAACCGCACTGCGAAGGAGCTGGTTTCATTTGCGCGTTACGGCATCGCCGGCAACGGAGGAAAATTGTGGGCTACCGCTACGCCGTCCGACGGCAACGACACCCGTTTCGCGCGCTGGAACGCCATGAAGACCGGCAGTTCCCTTGACGGCCGTGATGATTTCCGCAATGTCGCCAATACCTATGGCTGGGTGGTCGAGATCGATCCCTTCAACCCGACATCGATACCAAAGAAACGTACCGGGCTCGGCCGTATGGCGCATGAAGGCGCATGGCCGGGAGCGGTTGTCCCGGGCAGGCCGCTGGTCTGGTACATGGGTTGCGACTCGCGCAATGAGTACATCTACAAATATGTATCGAACGCGGTATGGGACCCGGCCGACGCCACCAGGGGCTTGGTCGCCGGCGACAAGTATCTCGATGACGGCAAGCTGTATGTCGCGAAATTCAATGCGGACGGCAGCGGCGAATGGATCGAGCTGAAGTTCGGCAGCAACAACATCACGACATCGAATGCGACGTACGCATTCAGCGACCAGGCCGACGTGCTGATCAATACCCGCCTCGCCGCCGATGCGGCCGGCGGCACGAAAATGGACCGTCCGGAGTGGGGCGCGGTCAATCCGCTCAACGGCGAGGTCTACATGACGCTCACCAACTCGTCGACCCGCACGCTGGCCTCCACCGATGCCGCCAACCCGCGTTTCTATAACGATCCGAAAGGTCCATCGGCAACTGCGCAAAACGGCAATCCGAACGGGCACATCATTCGCTGGGCGGAAAACGGCAGCAATGTGGCGGCGACCGGCTTCAGGTGGGATGTATTCCTGTTCGGCGCGCGTTCCACTGCGGACGCGAACAACATCAACGTCTCGAACCTCACGGCAGCCAACGACTTCTCCAGTCCCGACGGCTTGTGGTTCGCGCGCAATGGCCTGCTGTGGATCCAGACCGATGATGGCGCCTTTACCGACGTCACCAATTGCATGATGCTTGCGGCTGTCCCGGGGAAAGTAGGCGACGGCAGCAGGAAAACCATCAGGAACGTCGACGGCACTAACACCAGATCGGTCGACACCCACGTCGGCGTTGCACCCGGGGACACCAACCTGCGCCGCTTCCTGGTGGGCCCGAAGGAATGTGAAATCACAGGCATCACCGAAACGCCGGATGGCAGGGCGTTGTTCGTCAACATCCAGCATCCGGGTGAGGATGCCGTGCCGACCTATTCCGACCCGACCACTTTCGGCAGCCACTGGCCGGACGGCGGCAGCGCACGTCCACGCTCGGCTACGGTCGTCATCACCAAGGACGATGGCGGCGAAGTCGGCGGCGGCCTGGCCAACTGAGCTTTTAGTAAGGCACCGCGCAGGAATAAGTTGGTCAATTTTGCTGGCCGTAGCGGGCGCGTTGCTGCGTTGCTCGTCGTCGCCATAGCTCGCTATGACTCCTCCTCACGCCCCTCGGCGGGCCCCTTGCACCGCATCCCGCGACGGCCGCCACATTGCCCAACTTATCCCTGCGCGGCGCCTAAGTGAGTGACAGAATGCTGAAGGATCAATCTGCAGCAGCATCACGAAAAAAAACCCGCTTCGGCGGGTTTTTGTTTTATGGCTCCGATTGTCCTAGGCGCGCAAACGCACCTTCGGAAACTTCGCGTGAGTGATGTCGCTGAATTGCGAACGCAGCCATTTATGCGCAGGACTGCGCGTATCGCGCTCATGCCACAGCATATCCACATGCACGCTCGGCAGCGGGAACGGCAATTCCTTGGTAATCAGCGCATCGGTGATACCGGTCGACGCCACCAGGTGCCGCGGCAAGACGGTGATCAGGTTGGAACTCGCCACCACGCGCCCCGCGGTGAAAAACTGATTCACCGTCAGCAGGATGCGGCGCTCGCGCCCGATTTGCGCCAGCGCCTCATCGACCAGCGCGTGCGCGCGGCCTGAAAAGCTGACCAGCAAGTGATTTGCCGCGCAATAGTCGTCAAGTGTGAGTTCCTGGTTCGCCAGTGGATGCTCCTTTCGCATCACGCACACATACTGGCCGGAATACAGTTGCTCATGCCGGATCGGCGACACGCTCGCCTGCCCGCCCGCCAGTTGCGACACCACACCCGGGAAGAAGCCGACCGCCAGGTCGATATCGCCACGCAGCAGCATCGGCCGCGGCTCACGCGTAGTGAGCGGCACCATGCGGATCCGGATGCCCGGCGCATCGCTTTCAATGGACCGCACCAGCGACGGCAGCCACAGCGCCGCCGTGGCGTCCGCCATAGCGATGCGAAACACGTTTTGCGCATCCGACAAATCGAAGGTGCTGTCCGGGGCGACCGCTTCTTCCAGCTCGGCGAGCGCGCGCCGCACCGAAGGCCACAGCGTTTCCGCGCGCGGCGTCGGCTTCACTCCATGTGCGGTGCGAATCAGCAGTTCATCGTTAAGTGCCTCGCGCAGGCGCTTCAGGGCATTCGACACCGCCGGCTGGGTCATCGCCAGGCGGCCTGCCGCACGGGTCAGGTTTTGTTCTGTCATGACAGCGTCGAAAACGCGCAACAGATTCAGATCCAGTGTCAGAAAGTTCATTTGTTATTGGGACCCAGTGTTTACGCGGGTCATCAGTTGATATTCATAAATAGTATAGCTGATATGCAGAACAGAAATTGGATTAATAACTGAGTGGTTCATATACTGCAACGCAACAAACAGATACTACGAATAGTTAAAAGGAATCCACCATGTCTTTATTATCCCTTGCTCTCCCCCTCGCGCTCGTTCCCGGCGAAGCATTGGCCAGTACCGCCGTCGGCGTTGCACGTCCTTTGATCGGCCTTGGTGTCGTAGCCGCCCTGATAGTGGTATTCAAGCCCTTGCTGGTCGGCCTGTTGCGCGCTGCGCTGCTGGTGATCAGCCCGCGCAAGTCGCTTGAACAGCGTAATGCGCGTCGCATGGTGAAAAGTGCGCTGATGCTTCACCGCATGGCGCGCGAAATGGAAAACACGTCACCTGGCCAGGCTGCGGAGCTGCGCTGGCTCGCATCGCGCGGCAACTAAGAAGCTGGTCGTGAGCGCTACATCATCCGTACGAGGTACGCGGAGCGCGCTGGCTGACGCGGCGCAATTCTTGCGCCGCTCGCAAAGCCTTGCTTCGATGCTGCCGCCACTGCTGCAAGCAGGTGTGATCACCCTGGTGATGACCGCTGTGATGCGGCTGATGTGGGTCGGCTTTGACCGCCATTTTTTTGGCGTCTGGATGGAAACCTGGCTGACCGCATGGCCGATCGCTTTTCCGATCGCCTACCTGCTTGGTCCAACCATGGTGAAGGTCGCCGGCCTTCTTGCGGCGTCGGCTGCAGGAACACATCAGACTTGAAGGTTCACAGTCCCTGCATCAGCATGTGCGCATTCACGACGCGAACTTCACCACGCACAAGGATGCCGTTTTCCATGAACCAGCGCTGTGCGACAAATGGTGCGAACCCCGTCTCAAGGCGTATGGCAAACTGAAAAATCGCGTCCCACTCCGCATCGCGTGGCATGACCCATACTACCTGGCGTCCGGCGTCCGCCTGCATGCCCGCATGGCGAAGGTTGCCGCGTACGCGCTCTGCCCGTTGTTCGCGGTCTTCCGCATACACACCGTGCTCGTCCGGTACAGGCAAGACGACAGGAACTCTTCTCTGGACCAGCGATGTGGCGCCCGTCTTGAACTTCGCCCATGGTCCGATCAGGGCCTGACGCACAAACTGCAATTCATTCGCCGCCAGTGGCGCATCGAGGTAATAACAGGACAGGGCTCGGGCCATGATGTGGGATGCGCGCTCCTTTAATTCACGATGCGGAGCATTACGCAAGAGTTGTCGCTGCCACCATCATACGCGTCTGCATCATCGACCAGCATCATGTTTTCCGGGGTTAATTGCATCGGTCTTCGGCGATAACAAGCGTCCCCACCAATGTGGTGGAGTTCGCTCCTGACTACCTAGCGTTACATCAAAAGCGCCGCGGTTTCCGCTGCGACGTCCGCGCTCAGTGCAACGCCCATGCCGTTGCAGCCGAACCCGAGCACGATACGGTCCGACAAGCGGCGCACCATCGGCTGCCTGTCGGCGGCAAAACCCATTACGCCGGCCCATCGATATGCAATGCGCACTTTGCGGCCGGGCAGGATGGTGTCATGCAGAAGTTGCTCCAACGCTGACTGAATTGCTTCGCTCACCACCATCTCGCTGGTTGCTTCGTTGTCGAAATCGAGATTGCGCCCTCCTCCGAGCAGTACACGTTTGCCGACGTTGCGGAAGTAGTAGAAGCCTTCGTCGAGATGATACGCGCCGCGCCATGGCAGTCCCGTGACCGGCTCGGTCACCAGCACTTGTCCGCGGCCCGGGGCGATGCCGACATGCGGCAGCAACTCGCCGGTGATGCCGTTGGTGCAGACAGCGACGCGAGGCGCCCGGAAGGTGAGGTGGCGCTCACCTGCAATGCCGACATGGACTTCGCCGCCGGTTTCTTCCAGTGTCCGTACCCGTGCGCCTGTATGGATTTCGATGCCGCACTCGGCGGCCAGTCTTGCCAACGCACGCATCAGCCGGCCTGAATGCAATTGTCCTTCCAGCGGATTCCTGATCAGCGCGCTGACCGTCGGTCCGAATCCGCATGTGCGCAAGCCGGCATCATCTATCGAAAATACTTCGCATCCGAATAATGGACGCAACATGTCGTTGACCTGGTCGATCCTTTGCAAGGCGCCCAGGTGAGCATCGAACAACAGTTCGCAACCGCCCAGAGCCTCGTAGCCGATTGCGTCATCGTTGAGCCTGCGCCGCAACTGGTCAAGTCCGCGCCAGCGCCGCTCTACCAAAGCCAGCGCGGCATCTTCACCCATCGCATCGACATCATGCAGGATCTCGGTGAGGCTGCCAAAACATGCAAACCCGGCATTGCGGCTCGATGCGCCTGTGGGCAGTACGCCACGCTCGAGCACCACGACGCGATCCGACGGACGGAACTCTCGCCATTCGAGCGCGGTCTGCAAGCCTACGATGCCGCCGCCGATGACGATATAGTCGGCATCCAGCATCGCGTCATGTTCCCAGAAACTCGGTTGCATCGTCGCCCTCCTTCGCCAATAATTGCCGGCTTGATGGTGCTCAATGTCCGGCAGGCATCAACGACGTACCCTGCTTCAAAAGAATAGATGAAGACCGGCTCAACTCAAAGGGGAATGCCATGCGTTGCTTAAGTCTGCTTGCATGCATTCCGCTGCTGCTTGCCAGCTGCGGCGGCGGCGAAGGAACCAGTCCCATGCCGGAGGTCGGCACGCGGACAGCACCGCCAGCCCAGGCGTTGGGCGCGTCTGCAAACGCGCCCCCGGTTCTTGCGGGGGGCGCGCAACTTTCGCCACCTCCGACCGTCACATCCGCATCCCCGGCGCCCAAGGCGCCTCTCAATCGAGCCGCTGTCGATCAACCGGACGATATCCAGGGATCGCAGGTTCACGTCATCTACGCCATTCCGGGCGGTGGTGTGGACAGGGCTATGGATCTGGGTGACGGCCTCGCCAACAGCAGCGCCTCGTACAACAGTTGGCTCGCGGGACAGACCGGCGGACGTCGCCTGAGATTTGATACTTACCAGGGCAACCTGGACGTCACCTTCGCCAGGCTGCCGAAGACAGATGCGGACTATGACGCCTTTGGTAATCGCAAGCGCGACAGCATTGAAGCCGACCTCGCCCAACTCGGGATGTTGAAACCGAACAAGATTTATGCCGTTTACTATGACGGCAACAACGTCAATACCTGTGCGGACGCACCGCATCCCCCCGGCTTCCAGGGCCAAGTCGCCGTTCTTTATTTGCGCGGCGCGGTACCCGGTTACAAACCATGCCATGAGAACGCATTTGCAGCGAGCCCCGATGCGCCGCCGGGTTACCTGGACTTCACGATGTTGCACGAGTTGCTCCACACGCTAGGCGCGGTAGATGATCGCGCACCCAATGCGATCTCCAACGGACACGTCGGGACCGATCCCTCAGACCTGATGTATGCCGGCCCGCTGGTGTGGAATCCAACAGTACTTGATTTCAACAAAGCGAATTACTACAACCCGAATGGCTTGCCGAACGGAATCTTCAACCTGGCCATTTCAAGCTACCTTACGCCGTGAGTCCCGGGTGACGTGATATACCGCACATCATTGTTCTAACTGTCATGATGCGATAAAACCAAAATCTTTTCACCCTGTCCAATTTCGCAATCAAAACACGAAGGGTAGCGATTGTGGAAAACAATAACCCGCAGGAGCCAGAGCCAGGCTCCCGGCATATCGGGGACAAACCACCAAAGGCGAAGAACACAGCACGCAGGTCCCTGAAACGCCGCCTGGTCTACACGTTCGCGACGATGACTGTGTTGGTCGGTGCAGGACTTACCGTCGCCGGCTCCTACATCGCGTCGGTCGTTCCAACGACGCCGGGCATCGAGGACTTCCTCGACGTGCGCGCCGCAGAGCCCAGCCTGCTCTTTTCCGCCAACGGCATGCAGCTAGCCGTATATAGCCAGGGGCAGCAGCATCGGGTTGATCTTTCTCAAGTGTCGCCGTATGCAATCAAGGCGCTGATCGCGACTGAGGACCACCGGTTCTATGATCATCGCGGCGTCGATCCCGGGCGCACCCTGGCCGCGATTTTTCATACTCTCGGCGGTGTCGCGCAGGGCGGCTCGACGATTACGCAGCAACTGGTGCGAAACATGTTCCCC
>JAQGMD010000082.1 GCA_028292565.1 Burkholderia sp.
CGGAAGCAATACGGAACGCGTACCTCACCCCCAGCGAAACAAACACTGTCTGCCCGTGGAAAGGCACAGCCAGCTATTTCCACGTCACTGTAGACGGCAAAACGAATCGCGATGCTGCCTGGTACTATCCCGACCCGAAGCCGGCAGCGGCAAACATACGCGGAAGGATAGCCTTCTGGCGCGGAGTAGAGGTTGAACGCTGACTAGGATATTCGCGTAGGGTTGCGGCGATCTAGGTGTGATCACGGCGCATTAAACGTGCCCGTGATGTTTTGTTGATCATGTGTCTATTTGCACGCAGCGAGGCAGGGCGGGACGTGGCCCGCCGGAGGTTTGGCGTTTCGACCCATCCGGCGCATCACGATGCGCCCTACGCCTTCTCGATCATCAAAAAGAAATGCGCCTTCATCCCGAACACCCGCTTATGTCCGACGTCGCTTTTAGGTTGCCCTGGCAATTCGCTGGCGATCCTGTAAAGCGCGCGCGAATCAAGCAGATTGAGCACCGATTCGGATGCCCATCCGGCCCGGCCGGACCATGTCAGTACGCGCCGCCTCCACGCGTCGGGCAACCAGTGGACCAGCGGCAGCGCGGTGTTGAACTCGATCGGATGGCGGCGATTGGAGGTTGTGACGAACACCCCCTTGCGTGCCACGCGCGTCAGTTCTTGTACCAGCGCATATTGCTGCTCGTAGTTGCCTGCGTGTTCGATCGTCTCGCCGCAGAACACCCAGTCGAACTGGCCGTCGCCGTAGGGAAGGGAACGGCTGCCGCCCGGTCCTTGCGGACGGAAGCGCGATGGGGCGCTGCCGGGTGGTGCAATCTTGTAGGAAGTGATGCGGGACCGGTTCCTGGGGACGGTCCAGGCGGACAGGTATTCCCTGGTGTCGAACAACGGAATGGGCATCATGCCGACATCGAGGATGCTATCGTCGCTTGCGTCGTTCGTGAACGACGCGAACGCATCCAGCAACCTGCGGCGTTGGGACGACCGCAGCTTTGAGACGAAACCGCCGACAGGGATCAGACGGCTGTCTGCGTTGATCGCGTTTTTCACTTGCTCTCTCCTCACGAGGCGTTTTAGTTTGCTGCGTATTATCCCGAGTAAATGCCCTCGAACATTTTGCGCCCGCGCAAGGGGACCGGTTCTCGCTTCCCAACTCTCGGTTGTGGAGTTGCCAGGTTAGCGACTCGCAATATTGCGAACCGCGAACACCATTGATTTCGCGCAAGTGAAGGGCTGAAACGCTGCCCTATTCTTGATACACATTTTTACAAAGTGGCCCAAATGCGGGACGTCGTCGCCGCGTTGCCCGGTGTGTCGATGTCAACGCACGTCCGTCGAAACGATTTACCAACGTCACGATACAGGTCCTTTTTTAAGGGAGCACGACCTTGCAATCCCAAGTACTAATTGTTGCATCAGAAGCGGTACCCCTCGTCAAAACCGGAGGCCTGGGCGACGTCACTACCGCTCTGGCGTGTGCCCTGCGCGAGCGCGGCATAGACGCCACGATTCTAATGCCCGGTTATCCCGCCGCAATCGAAGGCGCGGGCCCGGTACGCGAAGTCGCTCAGCTTGAAGACCTGCCCGGCGGACCCGGCCGGCTGCTGCACGGATCCCTGTCCGACGGCGTACCGGTTTTGTTACTTGATACAGAGCGTTTTCGCGCCCGCACGGCCAATCCGTATGTCGATCGCGACGGCGTCGAGTACGCCGACAACGCCATCTGCTTCGCGTCGCTCGCCCATGCGGCGGTTGCGATCTGCGCCGGCCGTACCAGCTTGCCGGTACCGCATGTGGTCCACGCCAATGACTGGCATGCGGGGCTGGTCCCGGCGTTACTGCGCGCCGAAGGTATCGACAATGTCGGTTCCCTGCTCACCATCCACAACCTGGCGTTCCAGGGCAACTACCCGATGCACATGGCTTCCACGCTCGGCATCCCCGCCGACATGCTGACGCCCGACGCCATGGAATTTTGGGGTCAGGTCAGTTTCCTCAAGGCAGGCATCCGCTTTGCCGACCGCATTTCCACCGTGAGCAAATCCTATGCGCAGGAAATCCTGACGCCGCGCTTCGGCCACGGTATGGACGGTGTGCTCAATTCGCGTAAGGATGCGTTGTTCGCGACGCCGAACGGCGTCGATGTGGACGTGTGGAATCCCGCCACCGACACGCTGATCGCCCGTAATTTCAGCGCGCGCGACATGAAGGGAAAAGCCGCATGCAAACGCGACCTGCAGGCGCTGCTTGGCTTGCCGCAGGACCCCTTCGCGCCGGTCCTGGGGCTCGGCAGCAGGATCACGCACCAGAAAATGGCCGATGTCGCGCTGGCGGCGCTTCCTCGTATCCTCGAGCGCCATCCGCGCCTGCAGGTTGTTGTCCTCGGTTGCGGCGATCATGGTTACGAGCACGGCTTCGAGCAACTCGCCGCGCAGTATCCGCAACGCGCAGGCGTACACATGGGCTACGACGAACGTCGCGCCCACGCATTGCATGCGGGCGCCGACATGCTTCTGCATGGCACGCGCTTCGAGCCGTTCGGCCTGACCCCGATCTACTCGATGCTCTACGGCACGATACCGATTGCCTCGCGTGTCGGTGGCTTGATCGATACCGTTGTCGACGCAGGAACATCCGGAGCGATAGCGGAGGGCGCGAACGGCATCTTGTTTGATGGCGAACAACCGGAGGAAACGGTGGCAGCGGTGGAACGCGCGTTCGATCTGTTCGCCCGCTCAGGCGACTGGCAGACGATGCAACGCAATGCGATGGCTGTCGATTTCTCGTGGTCAGGCCCGGCGGAGAAATACATCCGGCTGTATGAAGAGATTGCGCCGGATGCAGCCAAACCGCTGTTCGCGCAAACGCAATCCGAAGTCCCGGCGCAACTGCCAAAGTACAAGACTGCCTGATGCCGCAGACATCAGGCGGTGACCGTCTATGACGCAAAGGAGCGTGAATTTCCCAATGGTCGGACCAAGCAAAGCCGGCGCACAGCATACAGACGCCACACATCCCGCGCACCCTGAAGCAACGGTCCCTGCGTCCCTTCCGGCAACAGTCGATCATGCGGCGGCAAACGACCAATACACCGATGACCCGTACGCGTTTGGTTTGCTGCTCGGTGAGCTCGACCTGCACCTGATTGCGGAAGGCAGGCATTTCGAACTCGACCGCTGCCTCGGCGCGCAGCCGATGGCCATCGCAGGCGTCCATGGCACCCGTTTTGCTGTTTGGGCGCCGAATGCGCAGTGCGTTTCCGTGATCGGCGATTTCAATGGATGGGACGCGCGGCGGCATGCCATGCGTATGCGGCATGAAGCAGGCGTATGGGAATTGTTCATTCCACACGTCATGCATGGCGCGCGATACAAATACGGAATCGTCGGCGCGGATGGCGCGCTGTTGCACAAAGCAGACCCGGTTGCGCGCGCGTCTGAAATGCCTCCCATGACCGCTTCCGTGGTCGCTGACGCGACATCTTTCCGGTGGACTGACGACGAGTGGATGGCACGGCGCGCCGAACGGCAGCAGCGGTCCGCACCCATGTCTGTTTACGAAGTGCATGCCGCATCATGGCAGCGCGTCGCTGAAGAGGGCAACCGCAACCTCGACTGGAACGAGCTGGCCGACAGGCTGATTCCTTACGTGGCGGACCTCGGCTTCACCCATATCGAGTTGCTGCCGGTGATGGAACATCCGTTCGGTGGCTCCTGGGGTTACCAGCCGCTCAGCCAATTTGCGCCGAGTGCGCGCTTCGGCGCCCCCGACGGTTTTGCATCCTTCGTCGACCGCTGCCATGCGGCGGGGATCGGCGTGATACTCGACTGGGTGCCGGGGCATTTCCCCGATGATGCGCATGGCCTCGCGCGCTTCGACGGCACCGCATTGTATGAACACGAAGATCCGCGCGAAGGTTTTCATCGGGACTGGAAGACGCTGATCTACAACTACGGCCGCAGGGAAGTCAGCGGCATGCTGATCGCCAGTGCGCTGTTCTGGCTCGAACGCTTTCATGTGGACGGTTTGCGTGTCGACGCCGTGTCGTCGATGCTTTACCGCGACTACAGCCGCGAACCCGGCGCATGGGTGCCCAACGTGCACGGAGGCCGCGAAAACCTGGAGGCGGTCGCATTCCTGCAGGAGCTGAACCAGGCCATCAGGCAGCGCTGTCCCGGCGCGCTTTGCATTGCCGAGGAGTCGACCTCCTGGCCTGGCGTCAGTGCGCCCGTGGCCGAAGGCGGCCTCGGCTTCTCCTACAAGTGGAATATGGGGTGGATGCACGACACGTTGCGCTATGTTCAAACCGACCCTTTGTACCGTCGGTATCATCATCATGAAATCATCTTTGGGCTGGTTTATGCGTTCTCCGAGCGATTCATGCTGGCGATCTCGCACGATGAAGTAGTGCATGGCAAAGGCGCGCTGCTTAATAAAATGCCCGGTGACCTGGAGCAAAAATTCGCGAACCTGCGTGCATATTTCGGATTCATGTGGGCCCACCCGGGCAAGAAGTTACTGTTCATGGGCTGCGAGTTCGGCCAGTTGAAAGAATGGAATCACGACGCCGCGCTGCAATGGGAATTGCTCGACGACCCGCGTCATCGCGGCTTGCAAAACCTGGTGCGGGACCTGAACCGTTTATACGCGGCAGAGCCTGCGCTGCATGACGGCGATTGCGAAAGCGACGGATTCGAATGGGTGGTAGGAGACGACAGCAGGAATAGTGTTTATGCGTTCCTGCGCAAGAGTGGTACGCGCATGGTGCTGGTGGTTTGCAATATGACGCCGGTGCTGCGTGAAGGGTACCGGATTGGTGTGCCCGGATTGGATGGCGGGTGGCGCGAAGTGTTGAATACCGACTCCGGTTATTACGGTGGCGGCAATCGCGGCAACCTGGGGCGGGTCGTGGCGGAACGCCATGGCAGCCATGGGCATGCATCGTCGATTGTGCTTACCGTGCCGCCGCTATCCACCGTGGTGCTGGTTCCTGATGCCTTCCCTCTCCCGCAAGCGGGTCGCTTGCGGGAGAGGGGCCGGAGGTGAGGGCGCTCGCAGGAGGGAATACCTAGTTCTTGCGAAGATACCCGGGGCGGATATCGCAGGTTCAAATGTATCGTCCCAGGCAAATCCCCTCACCCCCAATCCCCCCCGCTTGCGGGAGAGGGGAGTGTAGAAACACCAATAAAAGGAACGCCGCATGCTGTTTGAAATTCCGGACCGTTTGCTGCCGGGTCTTCCTTATCCGTTGGGCGCCAAGCCGGACGGTGTAGGCGTGAATTTTGCGGTCTTTTCCGCGAACGCGGAAAAGATTGACCTGTGCATATTCGATCCGTCCGGCCGCAAGGAACTGGCGCGCCTCGCACTACCTGAATGCACCAACGAAGTGTGGCACGGCTATCTGCCCGATGCCGGACCGGGACTGCTTTACGGTTACCGCGCGCATGGACCGTACGATCCACAAAGGGGTCATCGTTTCAATCCGCACAAGCTGTTGCTCGACCCGTATGCGAAGAAGCTGTCGGGGCCGTTGCGCTGGAACGATGCACTGTTCGGGTACCGGATGCATTCCCAGAAAATGGACCTGTCGTTCGATCGCCGCGATAGCGCACCGGCGATGATGAAAGCCGTTGTGGTCGAGGACCTGTACAACTGGGATAACGACCGGCGGCCGGAAGTGCCATGGTCGAAAACCGTCATCTATGAAGCGCACGTACGCGGCATATCGATGTTGCGCGATGATATACATCCGCACCAGCGCGGAACCATCGCGGCGCTGGCGAACCCGCGCTTCATCGATCACCTGCAAAAAATAGGCGTCACCACCGTCGAACTGATGCCGGTGCATGCATTCCTGCAGGACCAGTTCTTGATCGAAAAGGGACTGAGAAACTACTGGGGCTACAGTCCGATCGGATTCTTTGCGCCGGAACCAGGTTACCTGTCCGGCGGATTGAATGAAATCCGGATGGCAGTGCGGCGCCTGCATGCCGCCGGCATCGAAGTGATCCTCGACGTGGTCTATAACCACACCGCCAGCGGCAATGAGCTCGGTCCGACCATCTGTTTCCGAGGCCTTGATAACGCCAGCTACTTCCGGCTGATGCCCGGCAACGAACGCTATTACATCAACGAGACCGGCTGCGGCAACACGCTGAACATCTCGCATCCCAGGGTGCTGCAGATGGTGATGGACTCGCTGCGTTATTGGGCCGAGTCCTTCCATATCGATGGATTCCGCTTCGACCTCGGTGCGACGCTGGGCCGCGAAGGAACCGGTTTCGACCCCGGCTCCGGCTTCTTCGACGCGATCATGCAAGACCCGGTCTTGTCGCGCATGAAATTGATTTCGGAGCCATGGGATATCGGTCCCGGCGGCTATCAGCTCGGCAATCATCCGCCCGGCTTCGCTGAATGGAATGACCAGTTTCGCGATGGTGTGCGCCGGTTCTGGCGCGGCGACCCCGGCCAGCGCGCGGATTTTGCTGCGCGCCTCTCCGGGTCTTCCGATCTGTTTAACCGCCGCTGGCGCAAACCATGGGCGTCGATCAATTACGTGGCGTCGCATGACGGCTTCACGATGCAGGACCTACTCAGCTATACCGAGAAGCACAATGAGGCCAATGGCGAAAACGGCAACGACGGCCACTCGGAAAACTTCAGCGCCAACTGGGGCGTGGAAGGGTCGACAGACGATCCGGCGATACTCGAACTGCGCGACAAAGTACGGCGTGCAATGCTGGCCACCGTGATGTTCTCCCAAGGCACACCGATGATCGTGGCAGGCGACGAATTCGGTCGCACGCAGAACGGCAATAACAACGCGTATTGCCAGGACAATGAATTGTCCTGGGTGGACTGGAAAGCCGCTACCACTCCAGAGTCAAAATCGCTGATTGACTACGTCTGCAGGATAGCCGCGCTGCGTCGTAATTTCGAGGCGCTACAGGCAGGGCGTTACCTGCATGGCGCGGAAGTGGCGCCGGGTATGCCCGATATTGAATGGTTCTGCGAAGGCGGCAAACCTTTGTCGGCCGATGCATGGCAAAACCCGGAAGCGCGGGCGCTTGCGGTGCGTCGCGCCGCCGCTGGGCGTGATGGCGAACCCGATGCAGTCCTGCTTTTCATTAATGGCGGTCATGAACCGCTCCGGTTCCAATTCCCCGATCCGCACCGGAACTGGCACCAGCTATTGGATAGCGCAGCACGCGAGCAGGAGAGCCGGCCCGTCATGGAGCCGGTGATCAAGGTGCAAGGACATAGCGCGATGTTGTTTGCCACACGAATACCACGAGAGCTGAGATGAACGATCACATTACACAGCAATACTCGTTCGGCGCGCAGCTGATCGCGCCGGTCACTACACGCTTTTCGCTCTGGGCGCCTAGCGCCGGAACCGTATCGGTTGAAATCGAAAACGGTCCGGCAGTGGCATTGCGTGCCGATGAAGGTGGTTGGTTCCGTGCCGACGTCGACTGCGGCGCGGGCACACGCTATCGCTATCGTGTCATGACACGGGAACAAGGCGAAGTGACAGTGCCGGACCCCGCGTCGCGCGCACAGGCCGGCGATGTGCATGACCCAAGCATCGTGGTTGATCCCGCCGCTTATCAATGGCTACATTCCGGCTGGACCGGCCGTCCATGGCATGAAACCGTTTTATATGAATTGCACGTCGGCGCACTCGGCGGATTCGACGGTGTCGCGCAGCGGTTGCCGGAACTGGCTGCGCTCGGCATTACCGCTGTCGAGCTGATGCCGATCAACGATTTTCCCGGCGTCCGCAATTGGGGCTATGACGGCGTGCTGCCATACGCGCCGGATGCCGCATATGGCACGCCCGAACAGTTAAAGGCCCTGATCGACGCGGCGCACGGCCTGGGCATGATGGTATTCCTGGACGTCGTCTATAACCACTTCGGCCCCGATGGCAATTACCTCGGCAGTTACGCCGGCGCTTTTTTCCGGGACGACATCAAAACGCCCTGGGGCCAGGCGATTGATTTCCGCCGCAAGGAGGTCAGCGACTTCTTCGTCGAGAACGCCATCTACTGGCTGCGCGAATATCGTTTCGACGGACTGCGCTTTGATGCGGTGCATGCCATCAGCGAGCAGCACTGGCTCGAGGAGTTGTCCGAGCGGGTGAGGGCGGCCATCGAACCCGGACGCCATATCCATCTGGTGCTCGAACATGACGGGAACGCCGCGCATCTGCTCGAGCGCTCGGCGAAACGCCTGTTCGATGCGCAATGGAACGACGATGGCCATCATGTGCTGCATGTGCTGCTGACCGGAGAGCAGGGCGGTTACTACGTCGATTATGCGGACCGGACAGAGGAACGACTTGCGCGCTGCCTGACCGAGGGCTTCGTGTACCAGGGTGAGCCCTCGCGCAATCGCGACGGCGAAGCGCGTGGTGAACCGAGTGCGCATCTGCCGCCGACGGCGTTTGTCCTGTTCCTGCAGAACCACGACCAGACCGGCAACCGCGCATACGGCGAACGTCTCACGTCGCTCGCGCACCCTCTCGCGCTGCGCGCAGCCACCGCGTTGTTGCTGCTCTCGCCGCAAATTCCGATGCTGTTCATGGGCGAAGAATTCGGCGCGAAGCAGCCATTCCTGTACTTCACGAGCCATCCGGATACCGCTCTCGCGGACGCCGTACGCGAAGGCCGGCGGCAGGAATTTGCGAAGTTTCCCGCGTTCTCCGATCCGGAAAAACGTGCGAACATCCCCGACCCGAACGACGAGAATTCTTTCCGCAGTTCGATTCCGCTCGAAGGTGCGTCCACCGGCTGGCTGAGTTGGACCACGTCGTTGCTGGAGGTCCGGCATGCGCAAATCATTCCCCGCCTGCAGGGCGCACGCGCACTCGGTGCAAAGGTGCTTGGGCCGGCGGCCGTGTTGGCGCGCTGGAAGATGGGCGACGGCACGGTATTGGCGATGGCGATCAATCTCGCTGGTACAGCGGTGAAGCTTTCAGTCGAAGCGCTTTCGAATCCTGCCGGCGCGGATGTGTTGTTCGAAACCGAGGGCGTATCAGGGTCGCTTGCCATGGGCGAACTACCCGCGTATGGGTTTGTTGCGTTACTGGAGCCTGCGGCATGAGCGACGCTGCCCTCTTGAAACTGGCTGAAGCAGCCGGAGTCTCGGTTGACTGGACCGACGCGTCCGGGGCCAGCCAAAGGGTGTCGACGGAAGCATTGCGAACGATACTGGATGCGCTCGGCTTGCCTTGTGCAAGCGATGCGCAATGCCGACTAAGCATCGGGCAGCTTGCCCTCGAAAACGACGGCACATCGCTGCGGCCACTGCTGACCGCCGAAGTCGGCAAGCCCCTGCGCTTGCCGCCGGGCTGCGGCCTCCACGGTCACCGCTATCGGATAGAGCTGGAGCACGGCGGCCAATCCGAAGGGCAGTTTCCCTCAGACCCCTCACTGCCGCTCGAGATCGCGCCTGTCGACAGCTATGGCTACCATCGTCTGGTGATCGACGACGCGGAGAGGACTCTCGCCGTTGCGCCTTCGCGTTGCTTCGGTGTCGGCGACGCGGTCTCACGTAGCGACCCACGGCTCTGGGGCCTTGCTGCTCAGCTGTACTCGCTGCGCCGCGACGGCGATTTCGGCGTCGGTGATTTCACTGCGCTGACCACGCTGGCCGAAGCGGCCGCGCAGCATGGTGCAGCCGCATTGGCGATCAGCCCGGTGCATGCGAATTTCAGCGCGGACCGAAATCGCTTCAGTCCCTACGGTCCGTCGAGCCGGCTGTTTCTGAATGCGCTGCACGTCGATCCGGCTGCGGTACTTGGTGAAGATGCGCTTACTAAAGCGATCGCGGATGCCGACGCGGGCACACTCCGCGCCCGGCTCGAGAGCCTCGATCTGGTGGACTGGCCAGCCGTATCCGAGTTGAAACTGAATGTGCTGCGCCGCTTGTATGAACAGTTCAAACAAACCGGAACAGCGCACGAGGCATTTCAGGAATTTCGAACACGCGGCGGCCAGGCGCTTACCGACCACGCCCGCTTTGAAGCGCTACACGCGCATATAGGTGGAGACTGGCGCACATGGCCAGAGCAATATCGCGATCCGCGCAGTCTTGCTGTCGATGCGTTCGCGATGGAGCATGCGGATGAAGTGTCCTTCCATGCGTTTCTGCAATGGCAGGCAGCACGCGGAATGGCCGAAGCACAGCGTGCCGCGCGCGGAGCAGGCATGCCTATCGGGCTGATCAGCGATCTCGCCGTCGGCGCGGAAACCGGCGGCAGCCAGGCATGGGGCCGGCAAAGCGAAATGATCAACGGCTTGTCGGTCGGTGCGCCGCCCGATTTGCTGAACGTGCGTGGCCAGAACTGGGGACTGGGCGCATTCTCGCCGCGCGCCATGAAACTGCATGGCTTCAGCGCGTATATAGAAATGCTGCGCGCGGCATTCGCTCATGCGGGGGGCGTTCGCATCGATCATGTGCTCGGGTTGGCCCGCATGTGGCTGGTGCCGAACGGCGCGTCGCCGGATCAGGGCGCATACCTGCGTTACCCGATCGAAGACCTTTTGCGGCTGATCGCCCTCGAGTCGTGGCGTCATCGCGCGATTGTCATCGGCGAGGATCTGGGCACTGTACCCGAAGGATTTGGCGATCGCCTCGCGCAGGCTGGGCTGCTTGGCATACGCGTGCTGTGGTTTCAGCGGAACAGAGAACGTTTCCTGCTGCCGGCGGAATGGTCAGCCGATGCGATCGCCACCACGACCACGCACGACTTGCCGACATTCTCCGGCTGGTGGGAAGGCCGTGACATCGGCTGGCGGACAAAACTGGACCTGCTGGAAGAGGGCGCAACCGAAGCCAGTGAGCACAGTGCGCGTGACCATGACCGGGCCGCGCTATTGAAAGCGTACACCGCTGCTGGTGCGCAGGGCGACACGCCGGCCGATCAGGCTATCGCATTTCTCGCTGCAACGCCGGCGCCCCTCGCGATCTTGCCGATCGAAGATGCGCTCGGATTGCCCGAGCAATGGAATATCCCCGGCACCATCGACACCCATCCGAACTGGCGCCGCCGGTTGCAGCAACCTGTCACAAGCTTGCTCGGCGATCCCGCCGTGGCGGCTCGCCTTGCCCTGCTCAACAAATCGCGTCCAATACCAGGAGAACCGAAATGAGTATCCCGCGCGCCACCACGCGCCTGCAACTACACAAAGATTTCACCTTTGACGATGCCGCAAAGGCGGTCGGCTACTACGCGCAACTCGGCATCAGCCATCTGTATCTGTCGCCGATACTGACCGCGCGGAGTGGGTCGACGCATGGTTACGATATCGTTGACCCGACGCAGATTAATCCGGAATTGGGCGGGGAAGAAGCATTTCGTCGTCTGGTCGCGCGCGCCCGCGAATGCGGCATGGACCTCATCGCCGACATCGTTCCCAACCATATGGGCGTCGGCCCGGAAAACCCGTGGTGGCAGCATGTCCTGGAATCCGGTCGCGCAAGTACCTATGCGCACTGGTTTGACATCGACTGGAATAGCCCGGATCCGGCGTTGACCGGCAAGATGCTGGCGCCGTTTCTCGGCCAGCCGTATGGGGATGCACTGGCGGCCGGCGAACTCAAGCTGGAGTTCGATGCAAGCAGTGGCAGGATTTTTATCGGCTATTTCACGCAGCGGTTTCCACTTTCGCTGGGCAGCTATGCGCATGTGCTGCGCACCGCCGGCTCGCCGCGCCTCGAGCCGGTCATTTCCGCGTTCGAGCTGATCGGTCATGGCGAAGGCGACGGCGTGAAGCTTGCCGGCACCCAGGCGGCGCTCCTGCTGTTGCGCGAAATAGGGGGCACGGTCGAAGGTGGTGCGGAAATTGAAGCGGCGCTGATGCGCTTCTCTTCCGCCACGCCGGACGGGCTGGCCGCGCTCCATCAGCTGCTGGAAGGCCAGCATTATCGTTTGACCTGGTGGCGCAATGCCGCAGAAGAAATCAACTGGCGACGTTTTTTCGAAGTCAGCGATCTCGCCGGCGTTCGCGTCGAGCTGGACGATGTATTCGAAGCGACGCACGAATTGATATTCCGGCTGTATGCGGAAGGCCTGATCGATGGCGTCCGCGTCGATCATGTGGACGGTCTTGCATATCCCGGCCCGTATTGCCGCAAGCTGCGGGAACGGCTGACCGGGCTGGCGGCGCAACGTCCGGAGGGTATGCGCAACGACAGGCCTTACATCATCATCGAAAAAATCCTCGGCGCCGACGAACAGTTACCTGCAGATTGGAATGTCGACGGTACGACCGGTTACGAATTCATGGACCAGGTCGGCGCCGTGCTGCACGACCCGGCTGGCGCCGAGCCGCTCGCAACATTCTGGACCGGGTTGACGGGCAATGCGGACGACTTCGAAAGCGAAGTGCGCGCGGCCCGTCGACAACTTATTGCGCAGAACTTCGTGGGCGAATTTGATGCCCTGGCGCGTGCATTGCACGCCATCGCACGCGCGGAACTGCGCACGCGGGATATTTCTTTACCGGCCATCCGCCGGGTCCTCACGGAACTGCTTGTGCACTTCCCGGTCTACCGTACATATGTGGGTGAGGACGGCCGTAACGCACTTGCCCAGCAGGCGTTCGACTACAGCGCGGAGCGTACACGGAAAAGCTGCTCCAGCGCCGACTGGCCGTTCATCGACGAAATCGGCCGCTGGCTCGGTGGCGATGCACCCGGCACGATCAAACGCAGCGATCTTAAAGATCTCTGTCTGCGCGCGATCACGCGGTTTCAGCAGTTGACCCCGCCGCTCGCAGCCAAGTCCGTGGAAGATACGGCCTTCTATCGATACGGACGTTTGCTGTCGCGTAACGAGGTCGGTTCTGACCCGGCGCGGTTTGCGCTCAGCGTGCAGGACTTCCATCGCGCCAACTCCCTGCGCGCGCAACGTTTTCCGCATACCCTGCTTGCAACCGCCACGCACGACCATAAGCGCGGCGAAGATACCCGCATGCGTATCGCAGTACTGAGCGAAATGCCCGCACAGTGGGAGCATGCGGTGCGGCGATGGATGTCGCTGAATGATGCGTTCCGGACCACGGGTGCCCGGAGCGCAGCTGACGAAATGATGTTGTACCAGATGCTGGTCGGCGCATGGCCACTCGAACTGGATGAGACGGATGCGGACGCGGTGCGCGCATTTGCGGACCGGATCGATCAATGGCAAACCAAGGCGCTGCGCGAAGCCAAGCGCGCTTCGAGCTACGCACAGCCGAATGAACGCTATGAAGACGCTTGCCGTAATTTTTTATATGGAGCGCTTGCGAATACTGCATTTGTGACTGAGCTGGCAGCATTGGTCCGAAGGATTGCACCGGCAGCAGCGGTTAACAGCCTGTCGCAGGCGGTCTTGCGCCTGGCTTCTCCTGGCGTCCCGGATCTTTATCAGGGCACCGAGTTCTGGGACCTCAGCCTGGTCGATCCCGATAACCGTCGTCCGGTGGACTATGCGGCCCGCCAACAAGCTTTGTCGACTTCGGTAACTGAAAGTTTGGCCAGCTGGCAGGGCGGACGGTTGAAGCAGGCCGTCATCCATCGCGCACTTGCGCTGCGCGCGCGTGAAGCTGAATTGTTTGCGTGCGGCGACTATGTTCCACTTGCAGTGGAGGGCGAGCGATCGACCCATGTGATTGCGTTCCTGCGCCGCCACCGCAATCGTGCGGTAATCGTCGTCGCAACGCGTTTGCCTGCCCATATGGTTTCCGATTCAGGCCCTGTCATTGATGCGGAAGCATGGCAAGACACCACAATTGTTTTACCGGACGGCCTGAATGCCGACTGGGATGATGCTATTACCGGAAGACGAACAAGTAGTGTATCGGCACGCCTGCGGATCGCTGACGTGCTCTGTGTATTACCCGTCGCGTTGCTCGCAGTCGCCTGATTCAACTATATAAACACCCTGTTAAAAGTGAGAGACACATGAAAGCAATGATTCTTGCGGCCGGAAAAGGGACCCGCGTGCGTCCCCTGACTTACGATGTGCCCAAGCCGATGATTCCCATCCTGGGCAAACCGGTGATGGCGTATATCGTCGAGCACCTCGCGAAATGCGGCGTCACCGACATCATGGTCAACGTCAGCTATCTGCACGAGAGCATAGAAAACTATTTTGGCGAAGGCCATCAGGGCGGTGTGCGGATCGGCTATTCGTTTGAAGGGTATGTTGACGACGAAGGCGAGGTATGCCCGCAGGCGCTGGGATCGGCCGGTGGCATGAAGAAGATCCAGGAGTTCGGCAACTTCTTCGACGAGACCACCATCGTGTTGTGCGGCGATGCGCTGATCGATCTCGATATCGCGGCCGCTGTAAAGGAGCACAAGAGCAAGGGCGCGATGGCCAGCGTGGTAACCAAGGAAGTGCCGTGGGAAAAAACTTCCGACTACGGCGTCGTGGTGACCGAGGCGGATGGACGCATTCTCCGTTTCCAGGAAAAACCGAAGATGGAAGAGGCGCAATCCAACTTTGCCAGCACCGGTATTTATATTTTTGAACCGGAAGTGATCGACCTGATCCCGTCCGGGCAGGTGTTTGATATCGGTTCGCAATTGTTTCCACTGATGGCGGAGAAGGGGTTGCCGTTCTACGCCCAGTCCCGTCCTTTCAACTGGCTCGATATCGGCACCGTCACCGATTACTGGAGCGCATTGCAAAGCGTCATGCTAGGAGAGGTCGAGGGGCTCGAGGTGCCGGGCACGCAGATCAGGGACGGCGTCTGGGTCGGATTGAATACGCGCATTGATTGGGAAGGCACCACCATCGAAGGTCCGGTTTACATCGGTTCCGGGTGCCATATCGAGGCGGGTAGCAAGATTGTCGGCCCGACCTGGATCGGTCACGGCAGCCATATCTGTGCAGGTGCGCAGGTGACGCGTAGCGTGTTGTTCGAATATACGCGCGTGCTTCCCGGCGTCAGTTTGAATGAACTGATCGTCAGCAAGAACCACACCGCCAATCGAGCCGGTGAAATGCACAGTCTGTCGGAGGCGCCAAACATCGGGCTGAACAATGCCCGCGATCGACGGATGAAGCGCCGCGGCGCCGATGCCGTGCGGCTGGTAATTCAATAAATATTGCGGCAGCGGGTAGACGTCAGCGCGGGCAACCGGTGCAGCCGTTGGTCTTCACGGCATCGAACTTCACGTAGGTGAGGTTCGCGCCTTGCAGGTTGGCGTCCGATAAATCGGCATTGGTGAATACCGCTGCACGCAAGTCGGCGCCGGAAAGCACGGCGCCGTGCAGGTTAGCAGTGTGAAAGGTGGCCCGCTGTAGTTTTGCATCCTGCAGGCGGGCATTGGTCAGGTCGGCAATCGAAAAATCCGAGCCGCTCGCATGCACGCCCAGCAGGTCCGTCGCATGCAGGCGCGCATGTTGCAGGTTCGCACCGTTGAGTTGGGCGCCCGCGAGCTTTGCATGCGTCAGGTCGGCGCCGCTCAGGTCGGCATCGTTAAGCAACGCGTCGCGCAAATCCGCATTTCGCAAGTCCGCCCGGGCCACTTTGGCGCCGGTCAGATTCACGCGGCGCAAGTTCGCGCCGGCCATACGAGCACGGGTAAATTGCGCATATGACAGGTCTGTTCCCTGCAGGTCAGCGGCTTCAAGGTTCGCCTCGACGCACAGCGTGCCCGGACGTATTTCGCAGCCGTCGATGCGCTTCACAGACTGTGCGACGACAGTCGCCGCGACGAGCGAAATTATCGCGATAAATCCGTTGATTCGTAAAAGGTTGGCCACGTCTGTCGTCCAGTTTTCATGTTGGAACGCCAAGCGATGCAAATTTCGTACCTCCGTCTGCTTCGTAGGGTGCGCCTCGCGCACCAGCGCTTCCGCTGCACGGATGCTCTTTGACGGATACAAAATTATCAGCGCGAATGTTGGGATTTGCATCCCAAGTGACATCCTCGCGAGCATCAGGAAGATGTCGAAACGATAAGTGATGACACTGCGTACCTCCGCGTTATGCCTCAGGCGTATAACGCCATTCCAAAAAGGTTGTTACTATCCTCGCATAAGCAACATTACAATGGCGCCTCCTTAATAATTCCGGCAGCAGAGTGTCGATGCGACGGTCTGCTGCTTTTCATTTGTATTCATGATCGAGATTCAGTCACTTTCCCAGCGCTTCCAAGGCAACGGGCGCGCTGTCGATGCGGTTCGCGATGTCAGTCTGTCGATTCCCAAGGGTGAAATCTTCGGCATCATCGGCCGCAGCGGCGCCGGCAAGAGCACGCTGGTCCGCAATATCAACCTGTTAAACCGGCCCACGGCCGGCCGCGTGCTGGTCGACGGCAAGGATATGACCGCCATGCCTGCCGATGAGTTGCGCGCTGCCCGTCGCGAAATCGGCATGATTTTTCAGCACTTCAACCTGCTGTCGTCCCGCACGGTGTACGGTAATATCGCGTTGCCGCTGGAACTGGCCGGCATGTCCAGGGCCGATATCCACGAGAAGGTGATGCCGCTGCTGGACCTGGTCGGCCTCACCGAACAAAAGGACCGCTACCCCTCGCAGATCAGCGGCGGACAGAAGCAG